>NZ_JAAVUO010000012.1:0-96433 GCF_012163165.1 Natronococcus sp. JC468 | reverse complement strand
TCGCCTGCGTTTCGGCAAGTACTGGAGTGGGAGACCCTCTGGAAACACCGATTCGCCGCCCACCACTCATATCGATGACCGACAGTGGTCTTACGGCGGTTCGATTCCGCCGGTCGGCGTTACAGCGGCCACAGCGGCGAGGTGCCTCCCGTACCCATCCCGAACACGGAAGATAAGCTCGCCTGCGTTTCGGCAAGTACTGGAGTGGGAGACCCTCTGGAAACACCGATTCGCCGCTCTCATTCATACCCTTTTCATAAACTAGTTACAACTCCTCGAGACGTCGATGTCGACCACGTCGGCCGAGCCGTCCGTCGATGAACGAACGGGCTGCTCAGTAATCCGTTCGAGCCGTCGATTCCCGGTTACTCGCCCTCGAGCGGGTCTCCTTTGTGGTCGATCCGCGTAGCGGGAAGCCCCGCTCGCTCGGCATGTTCACGGACTGCAGCCGTGTCTTCGGCCCGGTAGTGACAGTACGTGCCAGTGACCTGTCCGTCTTCGTTCGTTAGCACTTCCGATTCGACCCAGCGGATGCCGACG
Source organism: Natronococcus sp. JC468 (assembly GCF_012163165.1). Classification (NCBI taxonomy): domain Archaea; kingdom Methanobacteriati; phylum Methanobacteriota; class Halobacteria; order Halobacteriales; family Natrialbaceae; genus Natronococcus; species Natronococcus sp. JC468. The sequence goes on along the minus strand of NZ_JAAVUO010000012.1, from coordinate 95,893 downwards.
CCCTCGTCGCGCAATTCCTCGAGGGCGTCGCCTGACTGCTCGGCGGCGGCTTCGAGGTCGGTTTCGCTGATCGGGTCGTCGAGCGCACGGAGGATAAGGTAGTCCTCCAGGTCGTCATTCGTCATGGTCCGTGTTACCTCTCAACGTCATATCCAATAAACATTCGTAGGGATCGAACGGTGAGGTGGACTCGACCCGTTCGTTCGGGGTCGGGGTGGCGCGGGACCGATCCAAACGTTCTTGCACTCACACGTGACACGTTATCAAAAGACACCGCGCAATGAGACTCACCGTCAAGCCGCTCGTTTCGAATCGGACGGAGAGGGTCGTCGCTCTCGAGCGGGAGACGATAACCGCGCTCGGCACCGAGCCCGGCGAGTACGTCTCGCTCGAGGGACCGATGGGGGAATCGGTCGTCGCCGAGGTGACGTCGCGACCGAGCGAGGAGACGGGTGCTCGAACGGTCCGTCTCGACCGCCGGCTCGCGGAGCGGCTCGACGTCGCCCCCGGCGAGACGGTCCGCGCGGAGCCGGCCGACGTTCGATCGGCCGAGCGCGTCGAGATCGCGCTTCCCGAGGACGTTCCCTCGAGAGAGGCCCTCGAACTCTCGCAGCGGGACGCGTTGGTCGGGCGGGTTCTCTCGGACGCGGAGACGGTAACGGTTCCGCTGGCCGACGGATCGGGAACCGAGACACGAAGCGTCCCGATCGAGGTCGTCGACCTCGAGCCGGCCGGGCCCGCCGTCGTCGAGGACTGGACGTCGGTCGTGCTCTCGCCGGAATCGGCGACGGTCGGCGACGCGGAGGGCGATCCGGGCGCCGTCGGCGTGACGTACGACGACGTCGGGGGACTGGACGAGGAACTCGAGCAGGTTCGGGAAGTCGTCGAGTTACCGATGCGGTATCCGGGACTGTTCGATCGGCTCGGGATCGACCCGCCGAAGGGCGTTCTCCTGTACGGACCGCCGGGAACCGGGAAGACGCTCGTTGCCCGCGCGCTGGCCAACGAGGTCGGCGCGCACTTTCGAACGCTTCGCGGGCCGGAGATCGTCTCGAAGTACCGCGGGGAAAGCGAACAGCGGCTCCGGGAGATCTTCGAGGAGGCCGAGGCGAACGCGCCCGCGGTCGTCTTTATCGACGAGATCGACGCGATCGCGCCGAAGCGGGAGGACGTCGGCGATGCCGAACGCCGGATCGTCGCCCAGTTACTCTCCGTCCTCGATGATGGAGCCGACGGGGAGCAGGTCGTCGTGGTCGGGACGACGAATCGAATCGATTCGATCGACCCCGCCCTCCGTCGTCCCGGTCGGTTCGACCGCGAGATCGAGATCGGCGTGCCGGACGCCGACGGGCGGGCGGAGATCCTCGACATCCACGCGGCCGACGTCCCCCTGAGCGACGGCGTCGATCTCGAGCGCTACGCCGAGCGCACCCACGGCTTCGTGGGAGCGGATCTCGAGAACCTGATCAGGGAGGGTGCGATGTACGCGCTTCGGCGGTTGCGCGAGGAGTCGCCCGGGAGGCAGATCGAGCTCTCGATCGATCGAACGGCGGCGATCGAGATCGACGGATCGGATCTCGAGGCGGCGGTGCGCGAGATCGAACCCTCGGCGATGCGCGAGGTGTTCGTCGAGGTTCCGGACGCGAGTTGGGCGGATATCGGCGGACTCGACGACGCCAAGCGGACGCTCCGGGAGACCGTGCAGTGGCCCCTCGAGTACGCGGCGGCCTTCGATCAGGTGTCGCTGCGTCCGGCCACGGGCGTATTGCTGTACGGACCGCCCGGGACCGGAAAGACGCTGCTGGCCCGCGCCGTCGCCAACGAGGCGCGGTCGAACTTCATCTCGGTCAAGGGGCCGGAACTCGTCGACAAGTACGTCGGCGAGTCCGAGCGCGGGATCCGAAACGTCTTCAGCACGGCCCGGGAGAACGCGCCGACGGTACTCGTCTTCGACGAGATAGACGCTATCGCCGGAGCCCGCGGCGAATCGGGAGAGACGGCCGTCGGAGAGCGAGTCGTCAGCCAGTTGCTGACCGAACTCGACGGGCTCGAGGCGCTCGAGGACGTCGTCGTTCTGGCGACGACCAACCGGCCGGACCGGATCGACGACGCGTTGCTCCGGGCGGGGCGGTTCGAACGACACGTTCGCGTCGGTGAGCCCGACCGAACCGCCAGGCGGGAGATCTTCGAGGTTCACCTCCGGGATCGTCCCCTCGCCGGTGACGTCGATCTCGACGCGCTCGCCGAGCGAACCGAGGGCGCCGTCGGCGCCGACATCGAGGGACTCTGTCGTGGCGCGGCGATGAACGCCGTTCGCGACTACGTCGAGGACTCGAGGGGAACCGGCGGCGAGGCCGGAACGGTCCCCGGCCCCGAGGCGATCGAGGTGACCGCCGCGCACTTCGATCGGGCGCTCGAGTCGACGGCCGAGGGACGAGCGGACGAGTTCGTCCGACGGGAGGGCGAAGTCGACGCGTTCCTCGACGGCGAGTGAGTCGCCGAACCGAGAGGCGGCGACCACGGATGCTAAGTAGGAGCGTCGCTAGTGCTTGTGTATGTCCCCCAATCTCCCTCACGTTCGGCTCGGCGAGGACGCCGCGAAACGCGGTGACGGCGAGACCGACGCCGGTCCCGTCAGGACCGTCGAGTACCTCAACTACGAGGTGTTGAGCCAGCGCGGGTGGGACATCGAAGACGATGACCTCTTCGAGAAGGCGGCCGAGGCCGACCTCGACGACGTCGATCACGGACGGATCGAGGTCAGCGGACGCCGATACATCCTCGACGCGGCCGAGGACCAGGGGTACGAGTGGCCCTACGAGTGCCGCGCCGCGTCGTGTGCCAACTGCGCTGGGATCGTCTACGAGGGCGACGTCGAGATGGACATGGATCTCATCCTGACCGAGGAGGAAGTCGAGGAGCGACGGATCGTCCTCACGTGTCAGTCGATCCCCCGAACCGACGAGGTGAAACTCGTCTACAACGCGATGTATCTCGACTACCTGCAGGATCGGGTCATCGGCGTCCGAGAGGTGTAGCCGCGAGGACGCGGACCACCGAACTCAGGATTCGAGGTGCTCGATGGCGTCCTCGAGTCGCTTCGAGGGAGAGCGATCGGTGACGATCTGTTCTTGCTGGTAGGCTCGTATCGGCTCGGTGTCGACGTCGACGTCGGCCTCGGCGAGCGCGTCGAGCGCCGTCGCGAGCACGACGGTCTGGAACTCGAGTCTGGCCTCGAGTTCGTTTACCTGCTCGAGGGTTTGCTCGGAGAGGTCGGTGAGCGACTGGGAGAACTCCGAGAGGTTCGCCTCGGCCTGGTCGAGTCGCCGCTCACCGAGGCTGATCGTCGCGAAATTTTCGAGTTCGTCGACGTCCTCGGACATCTGCGCGAGTTCGGACTCGACCGTCTCGAGTCGGTCGTCGACGACGCGTTCGATGTGCTGATCGATCGGCGTCGTCTTCGAATCCGCCTCCTCGCTCGAGTCGGACGACGCGGAGGCGGTCCCCTCGACGGGCTCGTCTGTGGAGACCGCCCCGTTCTCGTTCGTACACGTGAGTACGTGGCTCTTGTACGGCCCCGGTGCCGGGTACTCCTCGCCGCAGTGTGTACACTCTGGCATACGGGCACAATCAACACGGTCGTGTAAATACCTTTAGCTCGTATTTCAATTCTAGCACGAACGAAACGAAGCCGACCGAGCGTGACGGCTACGTCGATTCCTCGACCTGTTCAGTCGTCTGAAGGATAAAGGTGCGTTCCGGCGGCGGCGCGGCGTACAGTTCGACGTCGTTGACGAGGCGGTAGTACTTCCGGTTCCCGCGCCGGTAGTGGTCGACGAGTCCCGCCTCCTCGAGAACGGAGAGGTGGTGTACCGCCGACTTTCCGTTCATTCCGACGGCCTCGGCGAGCTCGGACACGTACTTCGGTTCTCGGGAGAGCTCCCGGATGATCTTCAGGCGTCGAGCGTTTCCCAACGCCTCGAGCAGCGTCATGAACTACCGTACACGCACGCGGTAGTTAGTGTTACCGTCGCTCCCGGGCCCGTCACGCACATTTATGTATCGACGGCGTGGTAGTCGACACCATGGGGAATAACGTCGAGTTTCCGGACGACGAACGGCCCGAGCGACGGGTCATCACGGACGGGTTCTTCGAGCAGGAGATCTATCTCTCGAGAACGGAGACGGCGGGTTTCCTTCGCGAGATCGCCGACGCACTCGAGGACGACGCGTCGCTGACGATCTCGGGGAGCAGCTGGGAGATCCCCTTCGAGTACCGCGAGCCGATCGAGGTCGAGATCGAGTTCTCCGGCCAGCGCAGTTCGGAACTGGAGATCGAACTCGAGTTCGAGCAGGCCAGGGAGGGGAGCGACCTGCGGGTCGAGTGAGCGGGGCGTGATCGGGCCGCGATACTACTTCGGCGTCTACCACTGGCGTCGCCGGCTCCGATCGCTCGGAGTCGACGCGGTCTCGATCGCGGTCGCGGCCGTCGTCGGGGCCCGGACGCAATGTCGAGGGCGTCGGTTCGTCGCGGCTGCGATCGCGACGGTCGCGGCCGTCCGCACCGGGCGGACGCTCCGTCGGCTGGGCTCTCCGCCGCCGTGGTCGCTCGAGCGCGCGAAGTACGACGCGCTCGCGAGCCGACTTCCGTTCGATCGGTCGGATCGGGTCCTCGACGTCGGCTGTGGAACGGGACGATCCCTGGTGGGACTGGCGCCCCACGTTCCCGACGGCGTCGAGGTGCTCGGTCTCGACGTCTTCGACGACCGCATCATCCTGGGGAACGGACCGCAACTGGCGCGTCGAAACGCCGCCCGCGCCGGCCTGGCGGTCGAACCGATCGCCGCCGACGCGGCGACGCTCCCGCTCGAGACCGATTCGATCGACGTCGCGACCGCGTGTCGGGTCCTCCACGACCTGCCGGCCGAGAGCGCCGCGGCCGCGCTCTCCGAGCTACGGCGGGTCTGTGCGCCCGACGCGACGCTCGGGATCCTCGAGTTGCCGCTCGTTCCGGACGGCGTCGAGGGCGACCCCGACCCGGAGGCGTACTGGTCGGATCGGGTCGCCGAGGTCGGGTTCGAGATCGACGCCCTCGAGCGCCTCGAACTGTCGGGTCGATCGGAGCCGTACGTCGTCATCGTGGCGCGGCCGGCTGCCGATTCCTGATCGGGCGACGGCTCGAAAAATACGAACGCCGCGGATCGCTCACTCCGGCAGCGAGAAGACGGCCAGGCGGGTGTCGCGGCCGCCGGAACCGCGTCGGAGCCAGCCGCTGCCGCCGACCTGGATCGCGACGTACTGCTTCTCGGTGTCGGGGTCGTACCAGCTCATCGGGCTGGCGGCGATCGACGCCTCGCCGAGGTCGTACTCCCAGAGCCGATCGCCGGACTCGCCGTCGTAGGCGATGAAGTCGCCGTTCTGTGTTCCGGTGAAGACGACGCCGGTCTCGGTCGTCATCAGTCCGCCCCAGATGTAGGCTTCGCTCTCGATCCAGTCGCGCCAGATGCGCTCGCCGGTCTCCGGGTTGATCGCGACGATGGAGCTGATCTTTCCGTTGTAGTCGTCCGGCACCGCCTCGGTCTGGTCCTCGAGGATGCCGCCCCAGTACTTCTTGCCCTCCTCGTACTCCTCGAAGCGCCACCAGGCCTCCTGGGGCGAGTTGTTCATCTTCATGTACGCGAGCCCGGTCTCGGGGTTGTAGGCGGGCGGTTGCCAGTCGTTCCCGCCCATCGCGCCCGGCATGAACGGCATCCGGCGCCCCTCGTCGATGTGGGGGATCATCCGGTACATGTTCAGCTGCTGGACGCCGGGCTCGCTGCGTTCGATGAGTTCGCCCGTCTCGGCGTCCATCGTGTAGACCCAACCGGTCTTCCCCGCCGAGACGACGACGTCTTTGGTCGTGTTGCGGTGTTCGATTTCCATGTCCCGGATGAGGATCCGGGGCGCCGCGGAGTCGTAGTCCCAGACGTCGTGGGCGACCTCCTGGTGGGCCCACAGCCGTTCGCCGGTGTCCATATCCAGCGTCAGCGTCCCGCAGCTGTTACGGTTCGGTCCCGGTCGGACGGAGCCGTCGAAGTCCGGCCCGGGGTTGCCGATCGGGAGGTAGAGCCGGCGCTCTTCGACGTCGATCGTCGCGTTCATCCAGTTCGTCGCGCAGGACTGGTTGATGCTGTCGCCGACCCACTCGGTCTCGGGCGAGGTCCAGGTGTGCCACAGTTCCTCGCCGGTTTCGGCATCCAGCGCCGTGTGGAACCCGCGAACGCCGTACTCCCCGCCCGCGCTGCCGGTGAAGACCATCCCGTCGAACGCGACCGGGGCCCAGGTCGCGGAGTACCCCTCCTCGTGGTCCGCGGTCGAGGTGTACCACGCTTCCTCGCCGGTGTAGCGATCCAGCGCGACGACCCCGGAATCCAGCGTCGTCATGAAGACCTTGTCGCCGTAGGCGGCGACGCCGCGATTGTTGTCGTCACAGCACAGTACGACGTCCGAGGGGACGGCGTAGGTGTAGCTCCAGAGGATGTCGCCCTCGCGGGCGTCGATGGCCTTCACGTGGTTCGGGCCGTTCGACTGATACATGATCGGGGGATCGCCCGGCACGATCAGCGGCGTCCCCTCCATGCTCGAGCCGGCGCCGACCTCGAGGATGTACTCGACCTCGAGGTCGGCGACGTTGTCGGGCGTGATGACGTCGGCGGTCGTACGGCGGTGTTGTCCGTAGTTGCCGCCGTAGGTGAGCCAGGCCTCCGGGTTATCGCCGGACTCCTGGATCATCTCGTTGGTGACGTCGAACTCCTCGATTCGATCGATGTCGTGCTGGTGCGTGACCGATTTGTCGGGGGAACCCAGTACGCGGAACCCCTGGTCAGTCTCCCTTACAACCGTATCCTTTGCGGCCTGTACGGCCCTGTCTTCTTCGAGTGACATTGATGATTACCTCGCTTCGGATGGCGCGCGCATCTCTTCGGTGATCCAGAACACGTTCTTGCAGATCTCCTCCTGGTTGACGATCGTGATTGCCGCCCCGGCGGTGATCGCGGCGGTCAGCTGCGAGTCGGTCAGCCCGTCCTCCCGGGTGATCTCGAGGGCTGCCTGCGCCAGCAGGTAGAACCCGCCCAGCAGCGCCTTGACGTCCCAGTAGCCGTCGTCGAGGATCTCGTCGGTGACGAGGACCCGGTTCTGCCAGAGGTGGACGTCTAACGCGTCGATCCACAGCAACGCTCCGCCCGCCGCCCGCTGGTGGAGCGGCGGGACGTGTTCGACGCCGAACTCCACCTCCTCGGGGATCTCCCGCGTGGGAACCCACCGCGCGAGCCGATCGTTGTTGTTCGTGACGTCCATCACCAGCGCGATCCGTTCCTGCTCGTCGAACCCGAGCGCCTCGAGTTCGGCCGTCAGCTCGTCGGAGGCGATCAGCTCGTGGGCCGTCCCCGCGATGTGCTCGGGCGTGAACCGCGGCAGGTTCGCCTCGAGGCTCTCGAAGAAATCGACGTCGACGAGGTGGTCGTAGATCTCCCAGCCGGGTTCGGCGAGCTCGCGATAGAGCACCTCCGCCTCGGTCTCTCCCTCCGGGATCCCCTGCTCGCGGACCTCCGGCAGTCGCTCGAGCTGGTCCGAGAGCGCCTCGAGCTCCCGCTCGAGCAACTCGGCGTCTACCCGTCCGGAGAGGTCGCTTCGAATCGCCTCGCCCATCGAGGCGAACTCGGGATCGTCCACCTCGTCCACTTCCCGCCGAAGCCGCTCGATGGTCAACGGATCGCCGTCGTCCACCCGTTCGACGTCCAGCGTCCGTGCGAGCTGGCGTTGCGCCTCGTCGGTGATCTGTGCCGTCGTCATGTCTCGTACTCCCGATATCGCCTGTCGTGTCCCTTGTTTTCGTCTACCATGCCATGTGTGTGGCCAACCTACACTATCTTAGACCTTATTATAATAAATCTACAACTAGTACGAGGAATTATCTGTCTTGAGCCGTCGCTCTCGACTTTTCGAGACCGCTCCCGGCTCGCTCACGAACCCGATCGCGCTTCGACAGCCGGTAAGTGTAGAACGTCAACCGGCGGTCGATACCACCTCGAAGACGTATCGACACGATCCGAGACCGTCCTCCGATTCCGAGGACCGGTACTTAACCGTTCGTCCAAATGATTTATATCCACTTTCCGCGACACACTCTATCGGTGAGAGTGTGAAACACACGCAATATACACGACGCGGCGTCCTCGCCGTCGGCGGCGGGATCGCCCTCTCGGGGTGTGTCGGCCGGCTCGGCGGAGGCGAGAGGACGCCCTCGGACGAGGGAGTCGATGGGGAGTCGGTATCGCTGTTGCTCAACTGGAACCTGGGCGGCCTCCACGCGCCCTACGTCGCCGCCCGCGAGGAGGGGTTCTACGAGGCGGAGGGATTCGCGAACGTCGAACTCGAGAGCGGCGACGGCTCCGATTTCGCTGCGAACCAGGCCGGGCTCGGCAACACCGAGTTCGCCATCTCGAGTGCCGACCAGATCCTGGCGGTCAACGACAACGAACTGTCGCCGCGTGCGGTCGGCATCGTCATGCAGCGGAACCCGAACGTGATCTTCGCCGACCGCGAGGGGTTCGGAGAGCTCGCCGATCCCGAACGGCTCGAGGGCGCCACCGTCGGGAGCGGCCCCGGAATGGTCCGGACGATGGCCGAGGCCTACCTCGAGCGCTACGACCTCCTCGACACCATCGAGTACGTCGACTCCGGGTTCGACACCGTCCAGCAGCTACTGGCCGGCGAGATCGACGTCGCCGCCGGCGTGTTCGGCGACGTCGTCGACGCCCGTCACCAGGGCAGGGAGATCGACGTCCTCGAGATCCACGACGCCGTTCCGTCCTACGGCCACCTGATCGCGACCGAGGAGTCGTTCGCCGAGGACAACCCCGAGACCGTCGCGGCCTTCCTCCGGGCGACCGCGAGGGGGACCATCTGGGCGGCGCGAAACCCCGAGGAGGCGATCGACCACCTCGTCGACGTCCAGCCCGAACTCGAGGAGACCCGGGAGAACCAGTACGAGAAGTGGTCGGAGATGCACGCCGGGTACGTGGTCTCGGAGACGGTCGAGACCGAGGGGTGGGGCGCGAGCGCGCCGGAGCCCTGGGCGGAGACCCGCGACGTGCTCGCCGACGCCGGCGTCCTCGAGTCGGAAGTCGATCCGAGCGAGGTCTGGACGAACGAGTACCTCGACGGCGAGGACGAGTACGTCTCGGCGTTCGCCGACCGCATCGATGGGTGACCGCACCGCCGGACCCGCGGGTTCGGATCGCCCCCCGCGATGATCGACGAGCGCGCCGACCGACGCGACGGCCGCGGGCTCGAGGGCGTTCCTGAGGGCCGGGACGGGCTCGAGCGGTCGCGGTCGATCGTCCATGGGGTGGCAGTGTGGCTCCTTCCGCCGTCGATCGTGTTCGCGGCGCTGCTGGCCGCGTGGCACGGGTTCGTCCTCGCCCGCGACGTGCCGACGATCGTGCTCCCGTCGCCGGCCGAGGTCGGCGCGGCGCTGGTCGAGACGTATCCGACGCTGCTGGCCGACGCCGCCGTGACGGCGGCGACCGCCGGAATCGGACTCGTCGCCGGCGCCGCCGTCGGCGCGGGGCTCGCCTTCGCGATGGTCCGCTCCCGGACGGCGGCCAAGACTGTCCTGCCGTACGTCGTCGCGCTTCGGATCGCGCCGGTGATCGCGATCGCCCCGCTGCTCTTTCTCTGGTTCGGTCGCGGGATCCCCGCTCGGTCGCTGGTAGTCGCGACGCTGACGGTGTTTCCGATCACGATCGCGACCCTCGACGGCCTCCGCGGGACGCCCGAGTCCTACCTCGAGCTGGCGCGGACCGTCGACGCGTCGCCGACCGCCGTCTTCGTCCGGATCCGCGTCCCCGCGGCCGCACCGAGCGTCTTCGCCGGGCTCAAGATCGCCGCGACGCTTTCGGTCGTCGGGGCCGTCGTCGCCGAGTTCGTCGCGCTCACCGCCGGGCTGGGCTACAGGGTGTTCGAGACGGCGGCGTACCTCCGAACGGCCGAGACCTACGCCGCCCTCGTCGTCCTCTCGCTGGTCGGAATCGCCTTCTACCTCGTTCCGGTCGCCCTCGAGCGCCTGCTCTGGCGGTGACCACCCCGCCGTCGGTTTCGGCGCAGTCAGTCGCGGGCCTCGAGGCCGAGTCGGTCGTAGACGTATCCCTGCGCGACGGCGACGAGGCCGTACAGCGCCAGCCCGACGATCAGCAGGACGACCAGCGCGGCGAGCATGACGTCCGGACGGACGTTCTCCGATCCGGACAGGATGAGAAAGCCCAGGCCGTCGTCGGCGACCACCCACTCCGAGACGACGGCGCCGACGACGGCGAGCGTCACCGACTGTTTCAACCCGGCGAAGACGTCGGGGATCGCGTACGGGACGTCGACGTACAGCAGGCGCTCGAGCGGCCCGGCCCCGACCGATCGCAGCAGGTCGCGGTGGGCCGCCGGCGCCCGATCGAGTCCGGCGGCCGCGTTCAACACCAGCGGGAAGAACGTGATGAGCGCGACGAAGACGATCGCCGTCGCCGTTCCGGTCCCCAGGTAGATGAGCAACAGCGGCGCCACCGCGAGCTTCGGGAGGACCCTGACGGTCACGAGGTAGGGGTAGACGGCCCGGCGAAACCACGGAACGTAGGCGACGAAGACCGCGAGGGCGACGCCGGCGCTGATCCCGATCGCGCCGCCGTAGACGACCTTCTCGAGCGTGTACACCGCGTTCGCGAGGTACAGCTCGGGGTTTCCCGCCAGCCGCGCGGCGACGGCGCCGGGCGACGGAAGGAGAAACGACGGAATCTCGAGGAGGCGTGCGAGCGCCCACCAGAGCGCGACGCCAGCACAGAGCGCGGCGGTCGGATAGACGACGTCGCTTCCCGCGATCCGACCGGTCTCGGCGCGTTCACTCATAGCTCTCGTGGAGGGTTCGCCGAACGGTCGCGACCTGCTTCTGAAACGCCCGGGACCCCAGCACCTCCGCGTCCCGCGGGCTCGGCAGGTCGACGTCGAACGTCGCCTCGATCTGACCGGGACGGTCGCACATTACCACGCATCGATCCCCGAGGAACACCGCCTCGGGAACGCTGTGGGTGACGAAGACGACCGTCTTCCGTTCGCGCCGCCAGAGCGCCCGGATCTCGACGCCGAGTTCGTCGCGGGTGATCTCGTCGAGCTCCCCGAACGGCTCGTCCATCAACAACACGTCGGCGCCGAGGTGGATCGCCCTCGCGATGGCCACGCGCTGTTTCATCCCGCCCGAGAGCGCGGCGGGCCGCGCGTCCTCGAACCCCTCGAGTCCCATCGTCTCCAGCAGGGCGCGGGCACCCTCGCGATCGGGCGGCTCGTCGGCCAGCTCCCGGAGGAAGACGACGTTCTCGAGCGCGCTCTTCCAGGGGAGCAGGGTGTGTTGCTGGAAGACGAACCCGATGTCGCCCGCCTCCTGTGCCGCCGACGGGGGGCGATCGTCGACAGCGACGGTCCCCCGAGTGGGCTCCTGAAGCCCGCCGATCGCCCGAAGGAGCGTCGTCTTGCCACAGCCCGAGGGGCCGACGACGGTGACGAACTCCCCGTCGTCGATCCGGAGGTCGACGTCCGCGACCGCCGTGAATCCGTCGAACGTCACCGAGAGGTTCTCGAGGTCGATCACGGTTCCCTCGCGAGCAACCCGCCCTGCTCGAGGGCCGTTCGCAGCCTGTCCCAGGTTCGCTCCCGCTGCCACCCCCAGCCCCGCTCGCGGGTGTCGTCGCTGTGTCCGAACTCCTCGAGCGCGCGCTCGAACGTCTCCCGGACGCGGTCAGGCCGGTCGTCGCCCCGTTCGGCGATCCGTTCGGCCGCCCGGTCGGCGCCGCGGATCGCCTCGGCCCAGCCGCCGACGGTACCCGACAGAAACGCCTCCAGCGACGGCCGCCGTCGCTCGAGCGCCCGCTCGCGGGCGACGATCGTCGGCCCGTAGATCGGGAAGTGATCGGTGGGAAACAGCGCGTCCACGGTCTTCCCCCGCCGCTCGAGCTCCCGCGGGTCGGTGATCGATCCCGTCACGACGTCGGCGTCTCCGGATAAAAGCGCCGTCCGTTCCTCGCCGCCCGTCTCCTCGATCTCGAGGTCGTCCTCGAGGGCGGCCTGCGAGACGAACAGACGACCGAGGACCCCGGTCTCCGAGCGGGCGGGCATACCGATCCGCCGACCCCGAAGCTGGTCGACGCTCCGGAGTTCCGTCCCGAAGACCTCGCGGGTGGAGTACAGTACCGCCATCGCACGCTGGTAGAGGACCGCGATCGGGACGACGGGGACCCCTGCCGCCCTGGCCCGGAGCACGGTCGCGGCCCCGGCGAGCCCGACATCGGCGTCGCCTGCGGCGACCGCGTCGACGGCGCGCCGGGATCCCTCGCGGTGGTCGAACTCGACGTCGGCGCCGTACTCGTCGTACCACCCCGTCTCGACGGCCGCGTAAAAGGGGACGTGGAGCCCGTTCGGACGCCAGTTCAGCGCGACCGAGAGTTCTGACACACCCGATCGCGCCGAGTCGGATTCGGACCCGGTCGCCGAGGGCTCGAAGATCGTCTCCGCCCGCTCGAGCAGCGCGGTCGCGTGGGCGTCGTACGCACGGCGGCGGCTCGCGGCGAGGTCGGTCGTCGGCGTCCACGCCGAGGGGGGACGCCCCGTCGCGTCGGTGTCGACGGTCGAGCGCTCGATCAGCCCGGCGGCCTCGAGCCGGGCGACCGCGTCGCTGATCGGCGACCGACTCAGCCCGGTCCCGACCCGTAGCCGGAGCGTCGTCGCGGGGTCGTCCGCTTGCTCGGCCCGCAACAACAGGTACGCCAGAACCCGTGCCGACGTCCGTCCCAGCCCGACGGCGAGGTCGTCGACGACGGGCCGATCCGCGTCGTCGAGCACCCAGAACGTTCGCGAACGCATTCGTCGTAACAGATCATGTGGGACCGCATAAGGATACCCCCGGTTCCGGTCAGCTCTCGGTCCCGGGTGTCGCGGGCCCTGTCGGTCCTCGCGCGCTCGTCGTCCCGAACGGGCCGCAAAACAGTCGGCGGTCGCTACCGGTGGTTCGTCGCCGTGTGGTCGACCCGCGAGGGGTTGACCTTTCCGTGCTGCTCGAGCTCGTGGGCGTTGAGCCGCCGCTGGAGGTCGGCGCTCGAGGTCACGGCGAAGTACGTTTCACAGACTGGACACTTATCGACGAGTAGATCGTTCGAACTCATAGTAGTAGTCAGGGTCGAATACGGGGACGTTCGAAGCGTTCGACACTCGAGCAAGGGACCTCTGAAAGATGACGAGCGCGGTTGCGTTCGCCGGTCGCTTTTCACCGGTCTCGAATGCACCGAATGCCGTGGTAGACCCACTCACTGCGGCGAGAACGGGAAGAATGATGAACGTCATCCGAGGGAGCCGTCCCATCCGAGGGTTCTTTTACCACGGGTGTCAATACCTCACTCATGGACCCCTACGGCGACGACCTGCGACTCCCGAGAGCGCGTCTCGAACCGGAGGAGCGGGCGACCGTCCGCTGTCGCGACTGTCGAGCGACCTTTCCGCGGAGCGACGCCGCGGCCCCGACGAAGGGGACCCTTCGCTGTCCCGAGTGTCACTCCGGAGCGATCGGCGACGTCGACTGACGGCGAGCGTTCGACGCGGGACCTCGAGGGAGCACGGTACGAACGTTTTTGCGGAGGCCGGTAGTAGCTCGTCTCACCTCAGCCATGCGATCACCTCCCACGGGACTCGGAGCGCTCCGACGGCCCGAGTACACCGGCGAGAACCGGTGTCTGCCGTGTACCGCCGTGAACGTCGCGATCTCGTTCGTCCTGGCGGGCGTTCTTGGAGCCGTCACGGCCCCCCCGGTCGGGGCGGCCGCACTCGTCGTGTTCCTCACGGCCGTCTCGCTCCGCGGCTACCTCGTTCCCGGAACGCCGGAACTCACCGAACGCTACCTGCCGGCGTCGGTGCTGGAGCTGTTCGGGAAGGAACCGATCGAAACCCGTTCGCTCGAGGACGACGACGCGGACGACCCCTGGGACGTCCTCGTCGCCGCCGGCGTCGCCGAGCGGACGCCCGACGGCGCGCTCTCGCTCGCGGACCGGTTCCGGACGGAGCTCCGCGGCGAGACCGAGCGTCGAGAGGCGCCGGACGCCGACGACGTCGCGGCACTGGTCGGCGCGGACGAAGCCGTCGAACGCGGCTCGCGGGCGTACTCGATCGACGGCAACCGCCTCCTCCGGTGGGAGTCCGACGCCGCGCTGGTCGCCGACGTCGCGGCCGCGTCCGTCCTCCGGGAGACCGTCGACGGCTGGACGGCCCTCGAGCGCGACCGACGCCTGGCGCTTCTCCGACGGCTGCGGCTCCTGCTCGAGCGGTGTCCGGCCTGCGGCGGTGCGGTCGATCGGTACCGCGAGCGGGTCGACCCGTGCTGTCAGCCCACGCACGTCTCGGCCTGGGCCGCCTGTCGGGACTGCGAGGCGGTCCTCGGGGACGTCACCGTTCCGGAAAACGAGGGGACGTCCTGGATCGACGCGCTCGAGCCCGCCGAGGGGGCGGCGGTCGCCCCTGACTGATCCCTCCGTAAACCGATCGCGCCTCACGGACCGTCGCCGGAGGCGACCGTTCGAATGCGACCGCTACGTGAACGATTTCACCCGACAGTACGAACGCAGGATCACCGACGATACCGAACTCTCGAGCGCGAATCGTCCTCCTCGATCGAGAACCGAAAACGAAAGGAGTGCTCCGACAGGAATTCGAACCACGCGAGACGCTCGCTGCGCTCGCGTTTCTCTACTTCGAATCCCGTGATCGAGTTCACGGTGTGACTCGCACACACTCTGCGGTGCTCATCGAGTAGTTCGTCGTAGAAGTGCTCCGACAGGGATTCGAACCCTGGTCATTGCCGTGAGAGGGCAATATGATTGGCCGGACTACACCATCGGAGCGCGGTCGGCTTCTGCCTGCACTCTTTCGTAACGCCGTGTAATGTTTAAGCGTTCCGTTTCGATCCGGCTCTGGCGCGTCGTAACACGGGCCTCGGTGCCCAACGCGCCCCTACTCGTCGAACGGCGACTTCGCCGCCTCGGGCTCGTACCCCTCGAGGCTGATGATGTTCTCGCGGCCGACGCGGAGCTTGCTGATGCTCCCCTCGCGTTCCATCTCCGAGAGCAGCATGCTCACCTTCGACTTCGACCAGCCGGTCTCCTCGACGATGTTGACCTGCTTCATCCGTCCGCCGTTGTCTTGAACGAGCCTGATCACCCGGTCCTCGTCGGTCAGGAGTTCGTTCTCGGTGAGCGATTCCGACGCCGACTCCTCCGCGGTCGCCGCCTCCGGCTCGGGCTGCGGGCCGATCGGTTCGGTCGATTCGGTCGCCTCGCTCGAGGGCGGTTCGTCGTCTCGGCTCCGGTACCAGGCGACGGCGATCACCGCCCCGATGACGACCGCGGTCGTTCCGAGCAGCGCTGGCCACGAGAGCAGGAACCCCTCGGAACCGTCGGCCGTTCCCGCGGTGTCGCCGCTGCCGACGGCGTCGGCGTCTCGCAACACGACGCGGGGATTGCCCTCGAGGAACTCGCGCTCGCCGGTCCAGGTCATCGAGGTGGCGTTTTCCATCGTGGTGCCGGTGTACTCGCCCTCGGGCTCGGCGGCGGTGATCACGAGGTCGCCCTCGGGTTCGATCACGAGCGACTGATCGGCGCCCAGGTACAGGTTCTGGAAGACGTCGCCGACGACGATCCGATCCTCCTGGACGTCGGCGAATCCGTTCCAGACGAACGACATCTCGATGACTCCCACTGCGTCGGGACGGTACTCGGTCGTCGCCGAGCGGTTGTACGCGGTCGTTTCCATCTCCCGGTCGGTCGCTTGCGATCCGGTGTCGGCGAGTGCCTTGGACTGATCGGTGAACCGCTCGTAGAGTCCGGTCTCCTCGCTTTCGAACTCCTCGGCGAACGCGGCGAAGTTCTCCTCTTCTTCCTCGTCCGCGAGCCGCCGCTCGTGTCGGAACGTCCAGGTCGCGCTCCCGTTCTCGTGGACGGTGATCTCGAAGGCCGTGCTGTCGAAGTCCTGCGGCTCGAGCTGCTCGAGCGAGCGGGTCGTCGGCGCGGGCTCGGACGCCGCGAGCGACGACTGGTCGCCGCCGACCGAACCGACCATCGCCACCGGGAGGCTGAGACCGGCGAGCACGACGACAACGACGAGGATCCCGACCCCGACGGGGACCGACCGAGTCATTCGTCCGCTACTACGTGCCGTAGCTCAAAATGGTTGTGAATATCCGAGTCCGTCGTTCCCCGTCGCGTCGGGGACGCGAGGTCGACACGCACAAGCCCCCCGGCGCTGTACGGCCCTCCATGATCACGAATCTCGCCCAGGGCGTGCAGGCGTTTACCAGCAACGTCTTCCTCGTTACCGGCGAGCGAACGGTGGTGGTCGACCCCGGCGCGAACTTCGACGTCGTGGACCGTCTCGAGTCCGAAGTCGACGATATCGACGCGGTCGTGCTCACCCACACCCACCCCGACCACGTCGGCAATCTCGAGGCCGTCAAATCGGCGTTCGACGTCGAGGCCTGGGGGTACGATCCGTCGATCGACGGCGTCGACCACGGAATCGCCGACGGGGAGACCGTGCGACTGGGCGACCACGAGTACGTCGCCGTCCACACGCCGGGGCACAAGGACGATCACCTCTGTTTCTACTCGGCCGACGCGGGGATCCTCCTCGCGGGCGATCTCGTCTTCCAGAACGGCAGCTTCGGGCGAACCGACCTCGAGGAGGGCGACCGCGAGACGCTGATCGAGAGCATCGACCGCCTGCTCGAGCGCCTCTCGCCGGACCTCGAGGAGATGCACACGGGTCACGGCCCGAGCGTAACCACGAACCCCTACGACCACGTCGAGCTCTCCTCGCGGATGGCCCGGCAGGCCTAGACGCGGCCCGCGGCCTCGAGCAGGGCGTCGTAGGCGTCGGCGTAGGCCGTCGCGACCCGTTCCGGGTCCTCGCGTTCCTCGCCCGTAAGCGGCGGCAGCCGAACCCGCTCGAGGGGATCGAGGTAGTCGAGGACCGTCGGCACCCGCTTCTCGAGACTGCCGTCTCTCGGGCTCGAGCTGGCGACCTCGCAGGCCCGGCAGTAGCGATCTCCGGGGTAGATACGGGCCCGACCCGGTTCGACGGCCGCGACCGCGGCGATCGCCGCGGGGTCGAGATCGGGCAGCGGTCGGGCGATGTCGCCGTAGGATTCGACGACGGCGACGTCGGTCGCCTCGAGTTCGTCCGCCAGCGCGTCGAAGGCCGGCACGTATCGGTCGGTCATGACCGCGTTGAGCTCGTCGACCGACTCGACGGGGATCGCGTCCTCGAGGGGCAGCGCCGAGGCGACCCCATCGGGGACGGGGACGGTGGCGTTGCGAACGTAGGTCGATCCGTCGGGGCCGCCGACCCTGTCCACGACGAACTCCCGGTCGGTCTGCCCGAGCAGCCCCGTCCCGCCGCCGGGGCTCGGCCGCCACAGCCGGTGGACGGGGTTGAGTCGCTCCGGCTCTCGTCCCCGACCCTCCGCGGCCGCGAGCCGCGTGGCGTCCTTGCCGTACAGCCGTCCCTCGGCGAGCGCGCGCCGACAGTCGTCGTGGTCGAACCAGTAGTCGTTTCCGGCCCGAGGCTTGGCGCCGACCGCGCCGGTGCGCTCGAGCAACCCGGTCGAGAACGTCGTCTTGCCGGCGTCGACACGGTCGGCACCGACCACGAGGAGGATCATTCCTCTTTCAGTCCGTAGAACCCGGGCTCGTCCTCGTCGCGGGGCTCAGCGACCACGAGGTCGTCGGCGTTTACCATCACCCACGGGATCGCCCAGTCCAGCAGGATGTCCTCGGTCTCGCGGTCGATGTCCGCGTCGGGCTCGATCCCCTGGAGCAGGCGCGCGATCTCGTAGACGGTGTACATTTGATCGTCCTCGAACAGCTCCGCGGGCGTGTAGAAGTCACAGGGCGGGAGCTGGTCGAACTCGTCTTTCGGAACTGGCATGGACGTTGCTATCGGCGCGGCGCCACAAGACCGCACCGGTCTCGGCGTCGAAATCGGCTCGAGCGCGGCCTCCAGTCGGCGGCCGCTCCCGCGAGGCGAGGGCTGTCGCTGGGCGGCTGACGGCGACAAAAAATACGTGGGTTGCCAGGTCGTCGCTTACTCGAAGTGGTCGAGACACTTCTCGTACTCGTCGGCGGCCTTGTCCCAGTCGACGACGTCGAAGAAGCCGTCGATGAACTCGCCGCGGTCCGGGCCGTAGTCGTAGTAGTACGAGTGCTCCCAGACGTCGCAGGCGAGGATGGGATGGGCGCCCCACAGCGCGTGGAGGTCGTGGCGGTCGACCTTGAGGTTGCGCAGCTGCTTGGCGACCGGGTCGTACACGAGCAGCGCCCAACCGCCGGCGGCGCTCGCGGCGGCCTCGAACTCGCCCTTCCAGGCCTCGTAGGAGCCGAAGTCCTCCTCGATGCGGTCGGCGAGGTCTCCCTCGGGTTCGCCGCCGCCGTCGGGGGACATGTTCTCCCAGAACAGCGTGTGGAGGTAGTGTCCACAGCCGTTGTGGGTGACGTTTTCCATCGCGGCCGGGGTCGACTCGAAGTCGCCGTTCTCGCGGTTCTCGGCGAGTTCCTCCTCGGCACCGTTCAGGCCGTTGACGTAGCCCTGGTGGTGCGTGTCGTGATGCCAGGTGACGACCTGTTCGGAGATCGCCGGCTCAAGCGCGTCGTAGTCGTACGGAAGTTCGGGAAGTTCGTGATCAGTCATAAGTACACCTCTATGCGTCGTATCGACAGCTCGCCTGTTAAGCTTTGAGGATGGGAATGCTACCACCCCACAGGGCGCGGAAGCGAGAACGGCGTCCAGGCGCGAGGATCGACTGACGACGGCGCGGTCGGTCGGCTACAGCTCTTTGTGTTTCGCGTGTTCGAGCCACTCCTCCAGCGAGGGCTGGCTCCAGTAGCGGACCGTGTCGCTGCGCGGGTCGTGTTCGAGCAAACTGGTGTCGGCGAGCTTCGGCAGATGGGAGTGTTGCAGCTCCGTCCGGACGGTCAGCCGGTGCTGATCGGCCTCCGTCTGGCCGACGTGTCCGGTCTCGTTTTCCAGTCGGACGATCGCGTCGGTCAGCTCGTCGACGTCCGCGACGCCGTCGGTCCGGTCGGAGAGACAGTACAGCGCGTACCGCCGCCGCCGGTCCGAGAGCAGATCGAAGATCAGATCCAGCGCGGGAGTCGTCGTCGAAACCGATCTCGAGTCCTGTTCTCGCTTACGCATCCACGAACCACCTACCGTGAGTTACCATTCGAAACCACCGGGTTCGTCTACTACAGCCCGTACATTAGATGTTCCGTCTATGTATTCCGGCAGCCACTCTAATTTAACAAATAGTATCTAGGATAAAAATATGCTCCAGAAGCGGACGACGATCCCGAGAGGCGACGGCTCGTTACTCGTAGAGCCACTCGGCGTCGTGTTGCTCGTAGTCGACGAGTTCGTCCTCGTCGAAGTGCAGCGAGATCTCCCGCTCGTTGGCGCCCTCGTCCTCGTGGTCGGCCGCGTGGACGACGTTCCGACCGAGGTCGAGCGCGTAGTCGCCCCGAATCGTTCCGGGCTCGGCCTCGAGCGGGTCAGTCTCGCCGATCATCTGGCGAACCTGCCGGGTCGCGTCCTGGCCCTCCCAGACCATCGGGACGACCGGACCCGAGGTGATAAAGTCGACGAGGTCGTCGTAGAACGGCTTGTCCTCGTGCTCACCGTAGTGTTCCTCGGCCCGCTCGCGGGGCATGTTCTCGATCTTGATGCCGACGAGCTTGAGCCCGCGCTCTTCGAGTCGGGAGACGACCTCGCCGACCAGCCCGCGCGCGAAGGCGTCGGGCTTGACCATCACGAAGGTGCGCTCGGCGTCAGCCATCAGGCCTCACTCTCCTCGAGATCCTCGGTTTCGTCGACCGTCTCGTCGCCGGCGGGAACGTCCTCGTCCTCGTCGACGTCGGCCTCGGCCTCGAGGTCCTCGTCTTGGTCGGCGTCCTCGTCGGCGGGCGTGTCGGCCTCCGCGGGACCCTTGCCGGCGCGGCCGGCCTCGGTCCACTCGAGGTCGCGGGGTTCGCGGCCGAGCTTGTAGTTTTTCTCCGCCTTCGAGTCGACGAAGTGGAGCACGGTGCCGTCGTTGCGGACGTACATGATGCCCGTTCCGGGCTCGATCTCCTCGCCCGTGTAGTCGCAGGTGCGTTTCTCGACCATTATTGTCCTCCGATGGAGTCGGCCTCGCGAGCGGTCTCGCGAAGCTGGAGTACGTCTCCTTCGCGGACCGGCCCGAGGCAGTTTCGGGTGATGATTCGTCCCTGGTTTTCGCCCTCCTGGATGCGGCACTTGACCTGCATGGCTTCGCCGTGCATGCCGGTCTTGCCGACGACCTCGATGACCTCGGCGGGCGTGGATCCGCTTTCGTTCTCTTCAGCACTCATCTCAGGTCACCTCAGTCGAGATCCTCGACCTTGTTGGCGATCTCTTCGACGTCGTCGGACGCCTCGCCGGCGTCGACGATCGCCGCGGCGGCCGAGCCGACCTCGAGGCCGGCGGCGTGGCCGACGTCGTCCTGGGTCTCGACGAAAACGACGGAGATGCCCTTCTCGTCGGCGAGCTCGGGTAGGTGCATGACGATCTCCTCGGGGGAGACGTCCTCGGCGACGTAGACGAGTTCGGCGTTGCCGCGCTCGATCGCTTTGGTGGTCTCGTTGGTTCCTTTCTTTACTCGTCCGGTGTCTCGTGCGACCTCGAGGGCCTCGAGGGCGTCCTCGGCGAGGTCGGCTGGGATGTCGGTTGTGACGTAGACTGACATTGGTTGTTCACCTCTCCTACGCGCGGGCTCGCGCTCCCCTGCCATCCGGGCTGGGTCCCGGGCCGGCGCGGTGCCGGCGGAAGTCCTGTGAGGCTAGGAGCATCATCAACCCCGCGTAGGGTGTACTACCGGATAGCGCTGCCCTCCTTAAAAGCGTGTCCAAACGCTCGAGCGGGTGGGACCGGTCCGCACGACCGGTAGCGGCGGTTTCGGATCGAAACTCGCAGCGCGGCGCTCGACCGCGAGACCGTGGCCTCTTACCCGCCGGACGACGACCCGAGACCATGATCGCGGACGACGCCGTCGAGCTCGCCCGGTCGCTCCGGGCCGAGGCCGCGCGGACGAACGAGCGACGGGCGCTGGTGCTCGCCGGCGACCGGGAGCGAGGGTACGACGCGCTCGAGGACGTCCTCGACGCGCTCGCGGTGCCGATCACCCGGACGACGCTGGTGGGGCCCGCGGATCGACTCCGCTGCGAGCGACTCGCCCAGAGCCGGGCCGGCGAGTTGCTGGGGACGACCAGGGACGTCGTCGTCCTCGACGCTCACGACGAGCTCCGGCCCGACGCCCTGGGAAAGCTGGTCGGAACGATCGACGGCGGCGGACTCTTCGTGTTGCTGACGCCGCCCCTCGCGGACTGGCCCGATCGCCGGGACGGGTTCGACGAGTCCCTGGCGGTGCCGCCGTTCTCGCTCTCGGACGTCACCGGGCGGTTCAGACGTCGGCTCGTCGAGACGCTGCGCGCCCACCGCGGGATCGGCGTCGTCGACCTCGAGGACGGCGTCGTCGACGATGGCCTGACCGAGCCGGCTCCGAGACGCGACGGCGACGACGAAGGGCTCGAACCCCCGTCCGAACACCGGTTTCCGACCGCGGCCTACGAGGCCTGTCGCACCGCCGACCAGGTCGACGCCGTCGCCGCGTTCGAGGCGCTGTTCGAGGCTCCGGCGGCCGTCGTCCTCGAGGCCGACCGCGGCCGCGGCAAATCCAGCGCCGCGGGGCTGGCCGCGGGCGCCTTCGCCGCCGCGGACGAGGACGTGCTGGTGACCGCGCCCGCCTCGCGGAACGCCCGGGAGGTGTTCGACCGGGCGGGGGAGCTCTGCGAGACGCTCGGCGTCGTCGAGGTCGCCGAGCCACGCCGGATCGAGACGACCGCCGGCGGGCGCGTGCGCTACCGCGAGCCGATCGAGGCGATCGAACGGCTCGGGGACGCCGACGTCGTCGTCGTCGACGAGGCCGCCGCGTTCCCGGTGTCGGTCCTCGAGGACCTGCTTGCGGCCGAGCGGATCACCTTCGCCACGACGGTCCACGGCTACGAGGGTGCGGGTCGAGGGTTCTCGGTCCGGTTCCGCGATCGGCTCGCGGAGAGCGACCACGCCGTGACCGAACGGGTGCTGGCGGAGCCGATCCGCTACGCGGCGGGCGACCCCCTCGAGGTCTGGGCCTTCCGCGCCCTGCTGCTCGACGCTCGCCCGCCCGTCGCACAGCTGGTGGCCGACGCCAACCCCGACTCGGTCGCGTACCGACGGCTCGAGCCCGAGGCCCTGCTCGCCGACGAGGGGCTCCTGCGGGAGGCGTTCGGGCTGCTCGTGCTCGCCCATTACCGCACCGAGCCGAGCGACCTCGCCCGGCTGCTCGACGCGCCGAACCTCGAGGCCCGCGCGCTCGTCCACGAGGGACGGGTCGTCAGCGTCGCCCTGCTG
Organism: Natronococcus sp. JC468; assembly: GCF_012163165.1. Classification (NCBI taxonomy): domain Archaea; kingdom Methanobacteriati; phylum Methanobacteriota; class Halobacteria; order Halobacteriales; family Natrialbaceae; genus Natronococcus; species Natronococcus sp. JC468. The sequence goes on along the minus strand of NZ_JAAVUO010000012.1, from coordinate 73,318 downwards.
GCCCGCGAAGGGGAGCTCTCGGCCGAGCAGCGGGCGATGATGTACGAGGGCGGGCGCATCCGCGGGAACATGCTCCCCGACGTCCTCACGAGTCAGCTGCGGGACGAACGGGCGGGCGAACCCGCGGGGATCCGCGTGGTCCGCATCGCGACCCACCACGCCGTCCGCTCGCGAGGGCTCGGCTCGCGGCTGCTCGCGGAGATCCGCCAGGAGTACGGCGACGCGGTCGACTGGCTCGGCACCGGGTTCGGCGCGACCCCCGGCCTCCTCGAGTTCTGGCGCGCGAACGGCTACGCGGCGGTCCACGTCTCGACGACCAGAAACGACGCCAGCGGCGAGTACTCCGCGCTCATGCTCTCGCCGACGACCGAGGCGGGGCGGGAGCTACGCGACCGTCACGCCGCTCGCTTCGCGCGGCGGTTCGGCGCCCTCTGTACGGACGCCCTCCGCGACCTCGAGCCCGACGTCGCCCGCGCGGTCCTGCGGACCGTTCCCGCCGACGCCGCTCCCGCCCTCGAGCTGACCGCCCACGAGTGGCGGGTCGTCGCCGGCGCCGCCTACGGGCCGGGCCTGTTCGACGTCGATCCGGGCCCGTTCCGCGAGCTGGTCGTCCGCTTCCTCGTCGAACGCCCCGGGGACCTCGAGCTGACCGAACGCGAGGAGCGCCTGCTCGTCGTGCGGGCGCTGCAGGGCCGCGACTGGGAGGCCGTCGCCGATCGGCTCGGGTACCACTCCGCCGGCCAGTGTATGCGGGCGCTCGGCGACGCGCTCGTCCCGCTGGTCGACCGCTACGGGACCGAACCTGCGCTCGAGGTTCGGGATCGGTTCGCGGACGGCTGACTCGCGGCGGCGACGGCTACGAGAGGATTCGCCGCAGGATCGCGTTCGGTACGAGATCGAAGAGCCACGCGACGAGGCGCCACCGACGGGTGACGTAGACGTGCGTTCGCTCCCCGCGGATCGCCCGCGCGATCTGCTTTGCTGCGGTCTCGGGCGAGCACATCCAGAACGAGCCGTATGCCAGCTGGGTGTCGACGAACCCCGGCTCGACGGTCGTCACGTCCGGATCGCGTCCGCGAGCCCAGGTGCGCAACCCCTCGAGGTAGGTCGAGACGAACGCCTTCGAGGCGTTGTACGCCGGGACGCCGCCGTTAGCGAAGCGGGCCGCCACCGAGGAGATGCCGACGAGGTGGCCGTCGATTCCGCGCTCCTCGAAGCGTGTTACGGCCGCGGTCGCGATCGCCGCGAACCCGCGGACGTTGACGTCGATCGTCTCCCGTTCGGGTTCCCACGCCAGCCCGCGGTTCAAGGTGGCGGTGCCGGCGCTGACGACGACGAGTTCGACGGGCGGCATCGCGTCGGCGAGCGCGTCGAACCGCTCGCGGGCGTCCTCGGCGTCGGCGACGTCCATCGTCGCGACGTCCGATCGGGTCGGAAGCTCGTCGCCGATCTCCCGGAGTCGGTCGGTGCGTCTGGCCGCCAGTCCCACCTCGTAGCCGTCGGCGGCGAGCTCGCGGGCCAGCGCCTCGCCGATCCCGAGGACGCGCCGACGACGATCGCACCGCGCGCTCGGTCCATAGCGACCCGTTCGACGCGCCGTCCCTAACGGTTCCGAAGGCAGCACGCCTTTGCCGCCGTCGCGTCTGGTATCCCCTATGGTCGACGTGGTTGCGCTCCTGGCGATCGCCCTGCTCGTCGGCGGCGTCGTCGGAACCGCCGTCCCCCTCGTCCCCGGCGGGCTGCTCTCGATCGGCGGCGTCGTGCTGTACTGGTGGGGCTCCGGCTTCGCCGAGCCGGGCCTGGTCTCCCTGCTCGTGTTGCTGACCCTCGGCGCGCTCACCCTATTCGTCGAGTTCTTCGGCGGCTCGATCGCCGCCCGGGCCGGGGGCGCCTCCTGGACGACGACGGGCGCCGCCGCTGTCGTCGGCGTCGCGCTCATGCTGCTCACCGGTCCGATCGGGCTGCTCGTCGGACTGTTCGGAACCGTCTTCGCCCTCGAGTTCGTCCGCGGCGGCGGCGTCGACGCCAGCACCCGATCGGCGCTGTACACGACGCTCGGCGTTCTCGCCTCGACGGCCGCGCAGGTCCTGCTGACGCTGTCGATCCTGCTCGGCTTCCTCGTCGCCGTGTTCGTACTCTGAGGGCAACGACTGAGTCCCCGGCCCTCGTACCGCGCCCATGGACTGCTCGGAGGACGACTGCGACAGGCGAGCCTGCGTCGAACTCCACGTCCCGTGGGCCGAGAACAGGCTCGTCTGCGCGGCCCACGCCCGCGTTCTCGGTCGACGGGACGGCGTCGTCGCGGACCCGCTCCCCGACAGCGAGGACGCCCTCCTCGAGGGAGAGTCGCGAGAGAGTGACGAGGAACGCGGCTGATCGGGTCCGTTCCGCTCGACCCGTTGGGGTCGGACTACCGCCGTCCGTCTCGCCTACGGATGCGCGTAGTACGCCAGGATCGTCTCGCTTCCGTCGGCCTCGTCGGAGGGGGTATCGATCCGGGCGAAGCCGACGCGCTCGAACTGCACCATCTCGTCGGCGGCGAGGTCGGCCACGCCGGGTTCGGCGCGCCCGCTCACGTCGCCGTCCATCGTCCGCATTCGGACGGGGACGCTCTCGGCGGCCGGGACCCAGTGGACCACGTCGACCTCGCCCTCGCGGACGACGTCGAGGTCCTCGCCGGTGTACTGGAGTGCGTCGCGCGTGTACCGGAAACAGCCCAGCCCCTTGAGCCAGATGCGTCCCTCGCGGTCGGGGAGGTCGGCGGGCTCGAGCAGGACGGCGTCGCCCGCGGGAATCTCGCGGACGCCGCGGTCCTCGTGGTTGGGGTGCAGCGGTGGGTTCGCCTCGTCGGGGGGACTGCCGCCCAGCGGCACCTCGGTGCCGTCGCGGACGAGGAACCGGCGGTCGGTCTCCTCGTCGATCAACTCGCGGTTGTTCGCGTAGATCGTACTCATCGCGAGGTCGACGTCGCTGGTCGAGGTGCCGAGTCCGGTCATGGCGTCGACGATCGCCTCGCCGCGGATGCCCCGTCGCCGGAGGCTCTTCAGCGTGGGCGCGCGCGGGTCGTCCCAGCCCTCGAGCTCCCCGTTCTCGATCAGCTCGGCGATCGTCGACGTGCTCATCGTCACGTCGTAGGCGTCGATCTGGACGTGGCCCCAGTGGACGACCTCGGGGTACTCCCAGCCGAAGTAGTCGTAGAGAAAGCCCTGGCGTTTGGCCGAGTCCTGCAGGTCGATCCCACGGATGATGTGGGTGATGCCGATCAGGTGGTCGTCGATCGCCGACTGGAAGTCGAGCATCGGCCAGCACCGGTAGTCGCTCGCCTCCTCGCGGGGGTGAGGGGTGTCGATCATCCGGAAGGCGACCCAGTCCCGCAGCGCGGGGTTCTTGTGTTCGATGTCGGTCTTCACTCGAAGGACCATCTCGCCGCTGTCGTAGACGCCCGCGATCATGTCCTCGAACTCCTCGAGGACGGTCTCGGCGTCTTTCTCTCGGTGTGGGCACGCGTTACCGTCGTTTTTCAGCTCCGAGAACTCCTCGCCCGAACACGAGCAGGTGTAGGCCCCGCCCATGTCGATCAGCTTTCGGGCGTGATCGTAGTAGGTCTCGAGACGGTCGCTGGCCCTGTACGTCGCGTCGGGTTCGAATCCGAGGTACTCGAGGTCCTCGAGGATCGCGTCGTAGGCCTCGAGGTCGGGTCGCTTCGTCTCGGGGTCGGTGTCGTCGAAGCGGACGCAGAACCAGCCGTCGTAGCGCTCCTTGTAGGTGCCGATAACGGCGGGCATCCGCGCGTGGCCGACGTGCCACGGCCCGTTCGGATTCGGCGCACACCGCATCCGGATCTCGTCGTGCTCCTCCGCGCGGGGAAGGTCCGGCAGCTCGTGCTCGTCCTCCTCGTCCTCGGCTTCGATCTCGGCGAGTTCCTCGGGAGCCAGCTCCTCGAGGCGGTCCCGCTTCTCGGCGTAGGCGAGGTCGTTGACCCGCCCGACGACGCCGCCGACGACGCCGGGAATCTCGTCCCCGTGCTCCCGGAAGGCGGGGTTCTCGCTCATCAGCGGCCCCATGATCGCGCCGACGTCGGCGTCGCTCTCGTGTTTCACCGCGTTCAACAGCGCGTGCTTTTCGGCCTCGCGTTCGACCCGTTCGCGCAAGTCGGCGTCCATTACCGTGGGGTATTCGCCGCCCGCTCAAAACCGCAGCGGTGTCGGCTCCCCGAACTCTCGGCGGACGGGAACGGTAGCTCACTCCACTGTCATCAGGCGGGAGCGGGCGGCTGCTTCGCCGTGTCGATCCAGAACCGCTCGATCGCCTCCGCCATCGAGGCGAACTCCGACATGACGTCCGGCTTCGAAAGGTAGGCGTTCGCGGCGTTCGCGTAGCTCTCGGCGATGTCCGCCTCGGCGTCCGAACTCGAGAGCACGAGCACCGGTGGCGGCGGGTAGTCGAGTTCCTCCTCGAGCACCTCGAGAACGCCGATCCCGTCCTTTCGCGGGAGGTTCAGATCGAGCAACACCAGGTCGGGGCGGGGCTCCCCGTCCTCGAGCCCTCGGAAGTACGTCGCCGCCGCCTCGCCGTCGCCGAGGACCCGAAACGAGATCTCGCTCTCGGTCGTGCGGAACGCTTCCTGCGTGAGTCGAACGTCGCCGGGGTTGTCCTCGATCAGGAGCACGTCGATCGGTTCGGTGGGCGTGTGGTCGTTCATACGCTCCATTCGGGACTCGTGTGTGTAAGGGCGGTCCCTACACAGTTGGTACTCGATTTCCCCTACACAGTTAGCTGTAATTGAGTACGCTATTTTCGCTTGAGGGAGGGGTGAGGTGTGTCTCAGGGTCCGTAGGGCCCAACTGATCTCACCGCTCGAGGCGGAGTTTCCGAGCGCGTATCCGGTGGTATCATTTATGTGCCCCGGTCCGGTCAATTCGGTATGGGTGGACCAAAGCGTGTGGGAGAAATACTTTTAGCCGAGGACAACCCGGGGGACGTCCGACTCGCGAGGGAGATGTTCGAGACCGCGGGACTGGAGGGTACCTACCACGTCGTCGGCGACGGCGTCGAGGCGCTCGAGTTCCTCCATCGGCGGGGAGCGTACGAGGACGCGCCCAGACCGGATTTCGTCTTGCTCGACTGGCACCTTCCGAAAACGGACGGCGCGGCGGTACTGGCCGAGATCAGATCGGACGCCGAGCTCCGTGACCTCCCGGTCGTCGTGTTAACCGGAACGCAGCCGGAACTGGAGAAGATCCGATCGGAGCCGCCGCGAGCGGAGGCGTACGTGCTGAAACCGCCCGAACCGGAGCAGTGTCGTCGTCTCGCCGAACGGTTCTGTTCCGACTGAGACGGACCGCCACCGTCGGTTCCGAGGACGATCGGTGCGGTCAGTAGCCGCGCTCGATCAGGTAGTCCGCGATGTCACAGAGGAGTTCGCGGGCCTCGTTGTCCGGCAACACCTCGAGTCGGTTCTTCCCCTGATCGACGAGCTCGCGTGCGCGGTCGGCCGCGTACTCGATCGAGCCGACGCGCTCGAGTTCGCCGACGGCGTCGTCGATCTCGGCCTCCGTCACGGCGTCGACGTCTTCCGTGTCGACCAGCTCCTCGACGTCGACGCCCCGCTCCCGGGCGTGAACCGTAATCAGCGTCTGCTTTTCCTCGACCAGGTCGCTGCCGCGTTGCTTGCCGAGCTTCTCGCTCGGCACGGTCAGATCGAGCACGTCGTCGTGGATCTGGAAGGCGCGACCGATGTCGAGCCCGTAGCCGTACAGCGCGTCGATCGTCTCCTCGTCGGCGCCCTGCAGTATCGCCGGCAGCGCGGCCGAGGCGGCGTAGAGCACGGCGGTCTTTTGCTCGATCATCTCGAGGTACTCCTCGGGCGTGACGTCGGTCCGTTGCTCGAAGTCGACGTCCAGGGACTGGCCCTCGCAGATCTTCGTACAGGTCGTCGCCAGCACCTCGAGGGCGTCGACCGCCCGGTCCGGCTCGGCGCCCGTCTCGAGCATGATCTCGAACGCCTTCGAGTAGAGCGTGTCGCCCGCGAGGATGGCCGTCTCGAGGTCGTACTCGCGGTGGACTGCCGGAACCCCCCGGCGGAGGTCGTCGTCGTCCATGATGTCGTCGTGGATCAGCGTGAATGACTGGATGACCTCGACGCTGACGGCGGCGGCCATCGCATCGATGTGATCCCCGTCCAGGGTGGGGAACTCCCGGTACTCGCGGGAGAGCGGTTCGACGTCGGCCAGCGCCTCCGCGGTCGTCAACAGCACCGTCGGACGGAGCCGCTTGCCGCCCGCGTCCAACAGGTATCGCGAGGCCTCGTAGAGTCGCTCGGGGCGCTGGATCGGCAGTTCCTCGGGGATCGCCTCGTTGACCAGCTCGCGGCGCTGACCGACCGCCTCGAGCACCGCTTCCTCGCGTGCCTCGGGAGTTGTCATATCACTCGACAAGCTGGATGAGGTTGCCGTTGCGCGTCACGTGCAGGTCCCGTCCCATCTGGTAGCCCTCGCTCTCGCAGAGGTTGACGTAGCTGGAGAATCCGCTCAGGTCCTGGTGGGCAGGGATGACGTGCTGGGGCTGGAGCGCGTCGAGCATTTCGTAGTGGCCCTCCTGGTTAAGATGGCCCGAGACGTGGATGTCGTCGTAGACGCGGGCGCCCTGCATACCCAGCAGCTTCTCGGCCTGGTAGCGCTGGCCCTCGTTGGTCGGCTCCGGGATGACCCGCGCGGAGAAGACGACCTTGTCGCCGTTGTCCAGCTCGTAGGGAGTCTCGCCGCGGGCCATCCGGGTGAGCATCGCGCGGGGCTCGCCCTGGTGGCCGGTGACGACGGGCAGGAAGTTCTCCTTGCCCTCGTTCATGATCCGCTTGAAGGTGCGGTCGACGGACTTGCGGTGGCCGAACATCCCCAGATCGTCCGGGAAGTCGACGAAGTCGAGTCGCTCCGCGGTGCCGGAGTACTTCTCCATCGAACGTCCGAGGAGAACGGGCTGGCGGCCGATGTCCTTCGCGAACTCGACGAGGCTCGTCACCCGAGAGATGTGACTCGAGAACGTCGTCGCGACGATCCCGCCGTCGTAGTCCTCCATGCTGTAGAGGACGTCGCGGAGGTGTTCGCGGGCGACGTTCTCACTGGGGGTGCGTCCCTTCTTGTTCGCGTTCGTACAGTCCTCGATGTAACAGAGGACGCCGTTGCCCTCGCGGCCGATCTCGCGGAACCGCTCCATGTCGATCGGGTCGCCGATGACGGGCGTGTGGTCCATGCGCTTGTCCAGCCCGTAGACGACCGCACCCTCGGGAGTGTGGAGTACGGGGTTGATCGCGTCGATGATCGAGTGGGTGACGTTGACGAACTCGAGGTCGACCTTGCCGGAGTCGCCGATCGACATCGTCTCGCCGGCCTCCATCTTCACGAGGTCGTTCTCGACGCCGAACTTCTGTTCGCCCTCGATCTGCTGTTTGACGAGTTCGATCGTAAACGGCGTCGCGACGATCGGTGCGTCGTATCGGTGGGCCAGCTTCGAGATAGCACCGATGTGGTCCAGGTGGCCGTGGGTCGGGACGATCGCCTGCACGTCGCCCTCGAGGTCGCTCATGATCCGATCGTCCGGAATAGCGCCCATGTCGATCAGATCGAGACTGTGCATCCGTTCGGTTTCGACGTTGTCGTGGATCAGAACCTGCGAGAGGTTCAGGCCCATGTCGAAGATGACGACGTCGTCCCCGGCGCGAACGGCAGTCATCTGCCGTCCGACTTCCTCGTAACCGCCGATCGTTGCAATTTCGATTTCCATAGTTGCTAGCACTGAAAGCCGCGTGTGGACTCTCACTGAAACGGTCCGCGGACTCCCGGTTGTGCGGCCCCGGCGTCTTACAGCGCGTCGGCCATCCCGCTATGCGTTCGTGCGGCGTTCCGTGCCGAACAGTCCACAGCGACGCTGTGAACCGCGAACGCACTTGCCCGCGGGTACGTTAGCCCTACCTACACGCTCGGGTGTTAAAAACGCAGTGGGTTGGGTTTTCCGTCAACACGACGATCAGTTACACCGGTTCAGAAACGCCGGATCGCTTCCGTTCGCCGGGTCCTTGGTTGGGTACCGTTCGGCCGCTGCCGTATAAACCCGGACCGATTAGGGAAGCCGAACCGTGTCTCCCCCATGGGAGCTGATCGGTTCGACGACGCGGGAGAGACAAGGCGGAACGTGGCGATGGGTTGGCTCGTCGTTGCGTTTCTCGCAGCGATCACCGTTCGACAGGGCGCCGTCGGCTCGTACCGCTGGTTTTTCCTCAGCGCGCTGGCGATCGCGCTGACGGTCCTGCCCGCGGTCGCGCTCCGGGATCCGTACGCCGTCCCGCCGTGGGAACTGCTGGCGCTGGTGGCGATTCCCGTCGTCGACGCGGCGATCCTCGGCGAGAGCGTCATTTCGCCGATCGCCGTCTACCTCGCCGTCGCCGCGGTCGCGTTGATCGCCGCCGTCGACGTCCACACCTTCACGGCGGTCCGGATGAACCGCCCGTTCGCGGTCGCGCTCGTCGTCATCGCGACGCTGGCGGTCGGGGCGACCTGGAACATCGCCCAGTGGATCGCCGACGCGACGCTCGGAACGGCCTACCTCGTGGGCGATCGGAGCCAGGACGCCGCCAACCACGCGATGATGATCGACTTTCTGTACGCAGCAGGTGCCGGCGCGGTCGCGGGCGTGCTCTTCACCGGCTATCTCCGCCGGCGCTCGCTCGCTCCGATCGCGAGCGCCGACGCCTCCCGTGAAGCGCCCGAGGACGAACCCGATCCGACGCCGTCGCTCGTCCGCGATCGGCTCGGCGTCTCCGAGGACCGCATCAGGCAGTTCTCGTGGGCGATGCAACTCGCGCTCGCCGCCCTCCTCGCGTACGGACTCGTCGCCCGCGACGTGACGACGATCACCAACGCCGGCATCGCCCTGGCTGTCACCTACCTGCCCGCGCTCTTCGAGCGCAACTACCGACTGCCCATCGAACCCGAACTCGTCGTCTGGCTGACCGCGGCGGCGTTTCTCCACGCGCTCGGCTCCGCCGGACTGTACGGGATCCTCGGCCAGTGGGACAGCCTCACCCACGCGATGTCAGCCTCGCTCGTGGCGGCGACGGGGTACACGATCGTGCGCGCGGTCGACCTCCACACCGAGGAGGTGTACCTCCCAGTGAAAACGATGTTCGCGTTCATCCTGCTGTCGGTGCTGGCGGTCGGCGTCGTCTGGGAACTCGCCGAGTTCGCCCTCGGGCTCGCCGCCCAGCGGTTCGGATTTCACGCGGCCCTCGCCCAGCACGGCATCGACGACACCGTCGGCGACCTGCTGTTCAACCTCGTCGGCGCCGTCGTAGCCGCGACGCTCGGGACGACCTACCTGACGGATGTCTCGTACCGGCTCGCCGACCGATTCGACGGCTGACGTGGACGGCGGGCTCCGACCTCGGTTCGACTACTCGATCGTCGTCCCCGGCTCCGCACCCTCGAGAAACGGCTCCAGCCCCTCGAGCCCGAAGATCGAGGCGTCGGCCTCGAGCTCGAGCAACGCTCGCACCTTCGCCGCCATCCCCCCGGTGACGTCCGTCGACGCGCTTTCGCCCAGCACGTCCGCGACGGTCCCGTAAGATTCGATCCGCTCGACGACCCGGTCGTCGGCGTCGAGCACGCCCGGAACCGTCGAGCAGAGTCCGATCCGATCGGCCTCAAGGTCGGCCGCCAGTTCGGCCACGAGTTCGTCGCCGCTGACGATCGTCGCGCCCTCGCCGGCGTGGGCGATCACGTCGCCGTGGAGGACGGGGACGAACCCCTCCGCGAGCAGCGTCGCGACCTGCCCCGTCGGCAGGTGGAGCTCGCCGGCGGCGTCGCGGTGGCCCGCCGAGAACGGGTGGACCGGAACCGCGGGAACGTCCCGCTCGAGCAGCCGCGAGAGGACGAACCGGTTCAGCGTCGTCATCGCGCCGTGGATATCGTGGACCGCAGTCGGGTCGCGGGTGCCCGCGCTCGTGCTGACGCCGTGCTCGCTGGCGTTGTGGTGGCCGAAGCTACCGCCGCCGTGGACGACGACGAGCCCCTCCGCGAGCGCTTCCGAGGGGGCCGCGAGCGCGTCGGCGACGGCGTCCGCGGCTCGATCCAGGGCCTCCCCGTCCAGCGTCTCGGCCCGGTCCTTGTCGGTGACGACGCTGCCGCCGAGTTTCAGGACGATCATTCGAGTCGCTTCACCCCCGAATCGGCGAGCTCCGCCCGGAAGGTCTCCTCGCAACCGGGCGTGTACGAGAGGGCGGTCTCGGTCTCGTCGGTCGGATCGAGCGCGACGATACAGCCCCCGCCGCCCGCCCCGGTCAGCTTCGCCCCGCGGGCGCCGGCGTCCCGGGCCGCCCAGACCATCGCGTCCAGCGAGCGCGAGGACACTCCCAGCGCCGACAGCAACCCGTGGTTGAAGTTCATCAGTCGGCCGAGCTCCTCGAGGTCGCCCGCCTCGAGGGCGTCCTCGCCGTTGCGGACGACGTCGCCGATCGCGCCGACGGTGTCCTCGGCGAAGGGGTACTCCTCGCGGAGCCGTCGCACTCCCGCGACGAGTTCGCCCGTGTCGCCTGCCCCGCCGTCGAACCCGATCACCAGCGGGAGGTCGGGCGCCTCGATCGAGCCGCAGTCCTCGCCCTCGACGCGGACCGCCCCGCCCGTCGCCGAGCAGAAGGTGTCCGCGCGGGAGGCCTGTCCATCCTGAACCTCGTACTCCGTCCTGAAGGCGCGTTCGGCGATCTCGGTGGGCTCGAGGGTAACGCCGAGTTCTCTGGTCGCGGCGTCGATGGCGGCGACGACGACCGCCGCCGAGGAACCGAGTCCCGCGCCCAGCGGGATGTCGCTCTCGATGGTGACGTCGAAGCCGACCTCTCTCTCGCCGGTAACCTCTCGGACCTGTTCGATCGCGCCGTCGACGTAGCCCATCGCCGCCGTCACCAGCGATTCGGGGACGTCGACGTCGGGTTGCCCGTCCGCGCTCCCGCCGTACTCGACCGTAAACCCGTCCAGGCTGAGATCCTCCGCGTGGACGCGGAGCTTCCCGTCGGCGCGTCGTCGGACGCCGACGCGTGCCCGCCGTTCGATCGCACACGGCACCGCGGGCTCGCCGTAGACGACCGCGTGCTCCCCGAAGAGATAGACCTTGCCGGGGGCGCTCGAGCGTGTCATACCCGGCCGTTCGAACGACGACGGTTAATAGTTGACTGTGTCGCCCGCGCGGGCTACAGGAGGAGAACGGCGACCAGCCGATAGACGATGCCGACCGCGAAGATCGCGATCAGGCCGACCGTCGACAGTATCACCGGCAACGGTATCTTCTCCGTTTCGAACTCGAAGACGTGCTCGAGCATGCCTTCGCTTCGAACGAGAGGAACCTAACCCTATCGCTTCGATCCAACTGACGGCGAGAAAAACGGTATCGAACGCCTTAGACCGTGCTCTCGAAGTCCTCGAGCGCGTAGGACGGCTCGGCGCCGCGGCGGTCGAGAACCTCGTTGGCGAGCAGCCAGTAGACCACGGAGAGGGCCTTGCGACCCTTGTTGTTCGTGGGGACGACCAGGTCGACGTTGCTGACCTGGTTGTTCGAGTCGCACATCGCGATGACCGGGATGCCGACCGTAATCGCCTCTTTGACGGCCTGGGCGTCGCCGATCGGGTCGGTGACGACCACGACGTCGGGCTCGATGTAGCCGTCGTACTTCGGGTTCGTCAGCGTGCCGGGGATGAAGCGGCCGGTGCGGGCGCGGGCGCCCACGGCCTCGGCGAACTTCTCGGCAGGGAACCGACCGTACTGGCGGCTCGAGGTGACCAGGATCTGCTCGGGGTCGTAGTTCGAGAGGAAGTCCGCGGCCGTGCGGATCCGCTGGTCGGTCTTCGAGACGTCCAGCACGTAGAGCCCGTCGGTCCGGACGCGGTGGATGAACCGCTCCATGTCCTTGGTCTTCTGCTGGGTGCCGATGTGGACGCCGGCGCCCAGGTAGTCTTCGACGGGGATCAGCAGGTCGGCCTCCTCGTCGCTCATAACGTCGTCGTCGAGGGTCGGCCCCGCATTGTCTTCGGCCTCGGCCTCGTCGGCGTCGGCGGGCTGTTCGGCTGCTGGCTCGACGTCCTCGTCGGGTTCGGCGGCGGGGCCGGGCCCTTCGGCCGGCTCCTCGTCGATCTCCTCGTCGGCGGCGTCGAGCCCTTCTTGGGTCGTGTCGTTTTCTGTCATGTCGCGTCGTCTGCGATTCTGATGAGCTCGTTGAGCTTCGCGGTTCGCTCGCCGCCGACGGCGCCCGTCTTGATGAAGGGCGCGTCGGTCGCGACGGCGAGGTGTGCGATCGTCGCGTCCTCGGTCTCGCCCGAGCGGTGGGAGACGACCGAGTCGTAGCCGTGCTCGCTCGCGAGCTCGATCGCGTCGAAGGCGTCGGAGAGCGTCCCGATCTGGTTCGGCTTGATCAGGATGCTGTTGGCCGCGTCGCGATCGATACCCTCGCGGAGCCGCTCGGTGTTCGTGACGAACAGGTCGTCGCCACAGACCAGCGTCCGCTCGCCGACCGCGTCGGTGAGCTCGGCGAAGGCGTCGTAGTCGTTCTCGTCGAGGGGATCCTCGACGTAGGCGAGGTCGTACTCCCGAACCAGGTCCGCGACGTACTCGATCTGCTCGTCGGTGTCGCGGCTGACGCCGGCGGAGTCGTACTCGTAGGTTTCTGACTCGGCGTCGTACATCTCGGCGGCCGCGACGTCGAGCCCGAATCGGATCTCGAAGCCGACCTCGTCTTCGACCGTCGAGACGGCCTCGTCGACGATCTCGAAGGCCTCCTCGTCGTCGATCGAGGGCGCCCACGCGCCCTCGTCGCCCTTCCCCGAGGGGTGGTCGCGCTCCTCGAGAACGTCCGCGACTGCGCCGTGGACGGCCGCGTTGGCGAAGACGGCGTCCTGAACGCTCGGCGCGCCGACGGGCGCTGCGAGGAACTCCTGGATGTCGGTCGCGTCGGCGGCGTGTTCGCCCCCGCCGACGACGTTGCCCAGCGGGATCGGGAAGTTGTTCCCGCGGAAGGTCCCGCCGAGGTGCTGAAAGAGCGGCGCGCCGAGCACGTCGGCGCCGGCCTTCGCGGCGGCCATCGAGATCGCGACCGCGCTGTTGGCGCCGATCTTCGAGAAGTCGTCGGTGCCGTCGGCGGCCCGAAGCGCCGCGTCGATCTCGCGCTGGTTGCCCGCGTAGGTCTCGCCGACGAGCCGCGGGACGGCGTGTTCGCGGGCTGCGGCGATCGCCTCGCCGGCCGGTAGTTCGATCGCCTCGAACTCGCCGGTGCTCGCGCCGCTCGGTGCCGCGGCGCGGCCGAAGCCGCCGCTCTCGGTGATGACGTCGGCCTCGACCGTGGGGTTGCCCCGCGAGTCGAGGATTCGGCGGAGCCGGACGTCGGTGACCAGCGTCACCGCTTGCCACCCCGTCGTACCGTAAACGGCAGGACGTCCGCGTCGTACTCCTCGGCGGCGATCAGGATCGGCTCGCTCCGGTCGGTCTCGATCAGCACCGGTGCGCCGTAGGAGATCTGCAGCGCTCGAGCGCCCAGAATCCGCGCCTTCTCGTATCGGTTGTGGCGTTCCTGTTGCATCGTTACTGGTAGGGTGAAACCACGTCGACGAGGTCGGTGTGACTGACGAGCATCCGCCGACAGCAGTAGCGGTCGACGCCCAGCTCGTCGAGCACCTTCTGGGGGTCCTCGTCGCCCTGGTTCGCCCGCTCGTCGAACTCCTCCCAGTGTTCGCCGACGACGTTGCCACAGGTGAAACACCGAACCGGTACCATCATGCTTGAATCACCTCAGCGGTAGGACTTCTGGTAGCGAGCCCGTGCGCCCGGGCCGCCCCACTTCTTCGGTTCGGACTGGCGCACGTCGTTGACCAGCAGCGAGCGGTCGAACTCCATGTAGGCGTCGCGGAGTTCGGCGTCGTTCGTGTGCTGGACGATCCCGCGGGCGATGGCGGTGCGGACGGCGTCGGCCTGACCGCTGATGCCGCCACCCTCGACGCGGACCTCGATGTCCATCTCGTCGCGAAGCTCGTCGCCGGCGATGCGGAACGGCTCGAGCATCTTGAGCCGCGACATCTCCGGTTCGACCAGTTCGACCGGTTTCGAGTTGATACGGACGCGGCCCTCGCCCTCGCGAACCGTTGCGCGGGCGACGGCGGTCTTTTTCTTTCCACTCGTGTTCGTTACCATGTGACGTTAGCACCTAACTGTTCGCTGACCTCGTGCAGGTGCACGAAGCGGATGTTCGAGAGTCGATCCAGCGACGTGTCCTCGAGGATCTCGGCCTCGCGGTCGTCGTCGTCCTCGTAGGGGTTGCCGACGTAGACGCGAACGCTGTCGAGCGCCTCGCGACCGCGGGGCTTTTTGTACGGCAGCATGCCGCGGATCGAGCGCTTGAAGATCGTGTCCGGCCGCTTCGGATAGTAGGGGCCGCTGTCGGAGCCAAGCTCCAGGCGCTTGCGGTAGGTACCGAAGATGTCCTCCTCGTCGCCCGTGATGACGGCGTCTTCGGCGTTGACGACGGCGACGCGCTCGCCGTCGAGTGTGCGCTGGGCGACCTGGCTGGCGACGCGACCGAGAATGCAGTCACGGGCGTCGACGACGACGTCCGCGTCGAACTCTGCTAGACTCATCGAATCACCCGGACGTTGGAGCCTTCGGGGTTGTCCTCGAGCACCTGCTCGAGGGCGACGGTGTCACCGACCTGTTCGATCTTCGTCTCCGCGGACGACGAGAAGTCGACGGCGGCGACGGTGACGTTTTTCTGTAGCGCGCCGGATCCCAGCACCTTGCCGGGAACGACGACGGTCTCTTCCTCGCGTGCGTATCGCTCGATGCGGCCCAGGTTGACCTCGGCGTGAGTGCGCCGGGGCTTCTCGAGTCGATCCGCAACGTCTCGCCAGACGTCGGCGTCCCGTTCCCGGGACGTCGACTTCAGCTCGGCGATGAGATCGTTGAGCCTCGGATTGGTTTTACTACTCATTGGTTTCCTCCAAATCTGCGAGATCGACGGACTCGGAGGTGCCGTCGATCGTGTAATCGGTTGGTGAGAAGTGATGCAGGGAGCAGGATTTGAACCTGCGGACTCCTACGAGACAGCGCCCTGAACGCTGCGCCGTTGGCCTGACTTGGCTATCCCTGCTCGCACTTCCGTGTACCCGTCGCCCCTTCAAACCCCTTTCGGTTCCGACTGCCGACGGCTCGCCAGTCTCGTTAGCAACGGCGCTGGCGAGGCGGATGTCGGCGGCGTGGGTTCGGGGGCGTCGGATCATGATCTATAGCTGTACCGCGTCCTCGAGTTCGGTCGCGCGCGCCTCGATCGAGTCGACGGCCCGCGTGACCAGTTCCTCGACGCTGAAGGAGCCGTCCGTCTCCACGTGGAAGACGAAGGCGTTCGGCACGTCCTCCAGGCGAATCTCCTTGCCGGGGTGGCGGGTCGAGAGATCGTGATCGAACTCGCTGGTCGGCACGAGTTCGCCGTTCTCCTCGACGACACCCCTGACGATCTGGGACTCGGGCTCCTGGAACTCCGGTAGGTCGTCGACGACCTCCACGCGCTGGAGGTGTCGGTAGCCGACCGCGACCCCGCCCTGATGTTTGGCGTGGTCCTTCCCGCGCTCGAGGCGGGCGTCGGCCTCGGCCTCGAGGCGCTGGTCGTCCTTGAGCTCGATGATCGGGACGTTCTCGTCGGCCGGCTCCACGAGGGAGTCGCTCGAGACGAGATCGCCCGAGTAGGCGGTGGCCGGTCCTTCGACGTCGATCGAGAGCGTGACGGTGTCGTCCTCGACGAACTCGCCTTCCGGCGGGGTCGTCAGCGGGACGAGCCCGAGCCGCAGGGCGAGCTGTTCGTCGAACATCACCGACGAGTTCTCGATGAACCGGACGGTGTCGATCGCCATCGTCGGGACGTCGGCGACCATCGCGCGACGGATCCCGTTGGCGAACCCGGGCGTGATCCCCCGGACGAGGAATCGAGCCTCTCGATCCCCGCGTTCGACGAACTCGACGTCGTACTCCTCACTCATGGTCTAGTAGCCGCCCTTGCCTTTCGGTGCGCGCGATCCGTCGTGCGGGATCGGCGTGACGTCCTCGATGCGCCCGATCTCGATACCCGAGCGTGCGAGCGCGCGGATCGTCGCCTGCGCGCCCGGACCGGGGGACTTCTGGAGGTTGCCGCCGGGGCCGCGCACGCGAACGTGCAGGCCCGTGATGCCGGCGGCCTTGACCTCCTCGGCGATCGACTCGGCCATCTGCATCGCCGCGTACGGCGACGCCTCGTCGCGGTTCTGCTTGACCGCGGTCCCGCCGGAGGACTTGGCGATCGTCTCCGACCCGGTGAGGTCGGTGACGGTCATGATCGTGTTGTTGAACGATGCGTGCACGTGGGCTACGCCCCACTTGTCGTCGTCCTGGCTCATGTTATTGCTCCTCCGCGCGTTCGGGGTGCAGGTCGTCCGCGAGCGGACTGTTCTCCTCGAAGTCGACGAGATCCTCCTCGTCGACGTCGACGACGTAGGAGGGGACCCGGTGGCGCTGACCGTCGACCACGATGTGGCCGTGGACGATGAACTGACGGGCCTGCTGGGTCGTGTTCGCGAGTCCCTTCCGGTAGACGACCGTCTGGAGCCGGCGCTCGAGGACGTCCTCGACCTCCAGCGAGAGGACGTCGCCCAGCTCGTCGGCCTCGTCGAGGACGCCGACGCGCTTGAGCCGACCGAGGAACTCCTCGGAGCGGCGCACGACGGTCTCGTCGTCCTGTGCCTGGCCGAGCAGCTCTCGAGCCTCGCGCCGGTAGGAGCGAAGCTGGGACTGGGCTCGCCAGAGTTCTTCCTTGTTCGAGAGCCCGTAGCGCTCGACCAGCGAGTGCTCGTCGGCGATGCGCTCACCCTGGTAGGGGTGGTTCGGCGTCTCGTACTGCTTGGTGTCGGTTCCGAGCGGCATTATTCGTCACCCTCCTCGGCGGCCTCTTCTTCCTGCTCCTCCCGGATCTCCTCGACGTTGACGCCGATGGTACCCTCCGTCCGACCGGTGGACTTGGTGCGCTGGCCGCGGACCTTCTGGCCGCGCTTGTGGCGCGAGCCTTTGTAGGAGTCGATCATCTTCATCCGGTTGATGTCGTGTTGCCGAGTCAGCTGGAGGTCGTTGCCGATCTCGTGGGTCGTCTCGCCGGTGTAGAAGTCGTGCTGGCGGTTGTTGAGCCAGTCCGGCACTTCGTCGGCGTAGCTCTCCACGACCTCGACGACCTCGTCGATGACGTCGTCGTCGAGTCGACCGAACGTCTCCGTTCGGTCGACGCCCGCCTTCTCGGCGATGAGTCGGGCGGTTCGACGACCGATCCCGTTCATCTCCGAGAGCGAGCGCTCGACGGACTTCGTTCCGTCGAGGTCGGTTTGACCGATGCGGACGAAGTACTGAAGGTCTTCGTCCTCTTGCTCTTGAGGTTCTTCCTCGCTCATGTGTGGTGAATGTGTGTCTGGTGTGCGCGCGTTGCAAAGCCGACCGACTGGGCGTCGATCGGGTAAGCCGACGTCGTGGCGGGGATTTGAACCCCGGAGGCTTGACGCCACATGGTTAGCAACCATGCGCCTTGGGCCGCTTGGCTACCACGACACGGTCTGGCTATCGTCGCCCGTACGGACTCGGGGACCGCGTCCCCTGCACGTATTGCACTCCCACCTATCGCCGACGGGTACTTAAGCGCAACGAATGGCGGCGCCCGGAGCGTGAATCGTTGCCGAGAGAGGAGGACCCACTCGCCGGTTCGTCACCGACGCCCTCGAGTCGATCGTCGTCGGGTTCGGCGGACGGGCGAGATCGACCCGTCGTCGGCGACCCCGTTGCTGAGCCGGGAAGCGACGGAACGTATCGGCCACAATTGTTTTGTATGCTAACAGAAACGGTCGGTATGGAGCGACGCGCGTTCCTCGCGACGGCGGCGATCGGGGGGTTCGCCGCCACCGCGGGCTGTCTTGAACGGCTTCCGGGCGTCGGGATCGAGGCCTCGCTCGAGACGACCGACCCGGAGCTTCGACCCGAGGATCCGCCCGACGTGACCGTCGACGGCGAGGACGTCACCGTCCGCGGGACGATCGAGTACGGCTCGAGCAGCTGCGGCGGGGTCGAGCTCGCGCACGCGGACTACGAGAGCTCTCAGGCACGGCTCGACGTTCTCGTCGTCGCGGCCGACGATACGGGCATGACGTCGGCCTGTACGGACGATCTCGTCGTGGACGGGTACCGCGTCGAGGCGACCGTCGGCGAGGGGCTGCGTCGGGTCGCCGCGACCGAACACCACGCTTTCGGAGAGACGTTCTCGACGACGGTCGGCGGACCGAATTAGACCTCGGCGTAGCCCTCGACGTACTCGTCGTTTATCTCCCACTCGCCGTCGTCGTTTTTGACCATGTACTCGCCGTAGTAGGGAACCCGGTTCGCGACGACCTCGCGGTAGGCCTCGCGGATCTCGGCGTCGGTCATCTCGCCCATCGAGCGTAAGTCGTCGCTGCGGTTGAGACAGCCCTTCAGGTACCCCTCGTGGGTGACTCGCACGCGGTGGCAGTTCGCACAGAAGGTGGGGTTCTCGACCGGGTCGACGATCTCGACCATCCCCCGTCCGCCGTCGTCGTTCTCGATCCAGTACCGTTTCCGGTCGTGCATCTCCCGGTGTTCGACCTCGGCGGCCTGCTCGGCGAGCCAGTCGTGGACCCGCCCGATGTCGATGTTCCACTCCGGGCGGCCCGTCAGCTCTGGCATGTACTCGATCAGCTGGAGCTGGAGCCCGTCGTTCTCGGCGACGTGGTCGACCATCTCCGGGACGTATCCCGCAGTGTGTTCGAAAACCACCATGTTGAGTTTGACGGGGTCGAGGCCGGCGTCGACCGCCGCCCGGACGCCCTCGAGGACCTTCTCGTAGGCGCCGCTTTTCGTGACGGCGGCGAAGTCCTCGGGATCGAGCGCGTCCTGGGAGACGTTGACCCGCTCGAGGCCGGCGTCGACGAGGTCCTCGGCCCGCCCCGGGAGGAAGGTGCCGTTGGTCGTCAGCGAGACCTCCATCGAGTCGGGCGTGCGCTCGATGATCTCCTCGAGATCCTGACGGAGCATCGGCTCCCCGCCCGTGAACTTCACCGAGTCGACGCCGAACTCCTCGACGACCTCGAGAAAGCGGACGACGTCGTCGGCGCTCATCTCGTCGTCCTGGGGATCCATCGGTCCCCGCGTGTCCCCAAGCCCCTCGTTGTGGCAGTAGACGCAGTCGAAGTTACACCGGTCGGTGAGCGAGATCCGAACCCCCGTGACCTCGCGTCCGAACTCGTCGGTTAACATACCACCTACTTTCGGTCGAAACCGCTTAAGTTCGCCGGAGAAGATCCCGTCTCGTAACCGAATTCGGTTTCGTATCCGCGGGGCGCGACCCGCGAGAGGCGACGCGTATACTCTTGCGGCCGGGCGTGGTGGCTCTCCGCATGAGCACGATCGCCGAGTTCACCGTCCCCGCGGAGTCGTTCGCGCTCGGACACACGATCGAGCGCGCGCCGTCTCTGGGGGTCGAGATCGAACCCGTCGTCGCGGCGCCCCCCGACGCGGTGTTGCCCTGCCTGCGGCTTTCCGGCGACGAGGAGACGCTCGAGCGCGCCGACGCGGCCCTCGCCGCGGATCCGACCGTCGAGGCGGCGTCCCGGGTCCTCGACCTCGAGGGCGAGCGGTGGTATCGGGTGCGGTGGAACGGCACGGTCGTCGACCTCGTGGAACTGCTGACCCGGGAGGAGGCGACGGTGTTCGAGACCGGACTCGAGGGCGATCGGTGGCGGTTTCGGGTCCTCTTTCCGAACCGCGAGGCGCTGGCCCGGAGCTACGAGTACGCCACCGACCAGGGAGTGCCGATCGACCTCCGGAAGATCAACCGCCTCGAGGAGGCTCGCTACGACCGGTTCGACCTGACCGACGCCCAACACGAGACCCTCGTCGCGGCCCTCGAGCACGGCTACTACGACATCCCCCGCGGGATCGACATGGAGACGCTGTCGGACGAACTCGGCATCTCCCACCAGGCGCTGTCCGAGCGGTTGCGCCGGGCCCACCTGGCGCTCGTCGAGGAGGCCGTCGGCGCGGACGACCCGGCGTGAGCGCGCCGGCGGAACGCCTACCCGGATCGGTCGACAACGGATCCGCATGGATCGAGAGATGCTCGCGGACCAGCAACGGCTCGTCGAACTCCTCGAGAACGAGGGCTGGGACGTCACCGACCTCGAGCTCTCGGCCTACGACAGCCCGTGGGCCGACGAGGACGACCCCGAGGCGACCGTGACGATCACCGCTCGAAAACCCTACGAGCGCGAGGACGGCGACGACGGCGGCGATCGGGACGGCGAGGACGACGAGAACCCGTTTCGGCTGAAGTGAGCGGAATCAACCCTTGATGTTACAGACGGGGAACGTCCGCGCGACCCTGTCGCCGATGCCCAGTTCGTCCGAGACGCGGACGACCTCGTCGACGTCCTTGTAGACCCCGGGGGCCTCCTCGGCGACGGTCGCACCCGACTGGGCTTTCACGTAGATCTGTTGCTGGTCCTGTAGCTCCTGCTTTACGTCCCCGCCCCAGTACTCGTTTTTCGCCTGGGTGCGACTCATCAACCGCCCGGCACCGTGGGCCGTCGAGCCGAAGGTGAGATCCATCGAGTGCTCGCCGCCCCGCAGGACGTAGCTGCCGGCGCCCATGCTACCGGGGATGATGACGGGCTGGCCGACGTCGCGGTACGCTTTCGGCACCTCGGGGTGGCCCGCGGGGAAGGCTCGAGTCGCGCCCTTGCGGTGGACGTAGAGTTCGCGTTCCTCCCCGTCCACCGTGTGCGTCTCTTTTTTCGCGATGTTGTGTGCCACGTCGTACAGCAGGTCCATCTCCATTTCCTCCCACGAGCGGTCGAACACGCGCTCGAAGACCTGCCGGGTGCGGTGCATGATCAGCTGGCGGTTGACCCACGCGAAGTTGATCGCCGCGTTCATCGCCGCGTAGTAGTCCTCGGCGAGTTGCGAGCCCGCGGGCGCGGCCGCGAGTTCCTTGTCCGGCAGCCGATCGAGCAGCCCCCTGTGCTGTTGCTCGATCTTGCGCAGGTAGTCGTTACAGGTCTGGTGGCCCAGCCCTCGAGAACCGCAGTGGATGAGGACGACGATTTGATTCTCCTCGAGACCGAACGCCTCCCCGACCTCGTCGTCGAAGACGTCGGTCACGCGCTGGACCTCGAGGAAGTGATTCCCGGAGCCGAGCGAGCCGATCTGGTTCTTCCCGCGATCTTTGGCCTTCTGACTCACCTTGTCGGGGTCGGCGCCCTCGCGGGTCCCCTCGTCCTCGCAGTGCAGGAGGTCGTCCTCGACGGCGTGGCCGTGCTCGAGGGCCCAGTCCACACCACGAGAAAGGATCTCGTCGACGGTGTCGACGCCGGCCTCGACGACCCCGCCGCCGCCGAGCCCCGACGGGACGTTGGCGAACAGCGAGTCGACGAGTTCCTCCTCGCGGCCCTGGAGCTCGTCGTAGGTGAGGTTCGTTTTCATCATTCTTACGCCGCAATTGATGTCGTAACCAACTGCACCAGGGGAGATACAGCCGTTCTCGGCGTCGAGCGCGCCGACCCCGCCGACGGGGAAGCCGTAGCCCTGGTGGCCGTCGGG
Organism: Natronococcus sp. JC468; assembly: GCF_012163165.1. Lineage (NCBI taxonomy): Archaea > Methanobacteriati > Methanobacteriota > Halobacteria > Halobacteriales > Natrialbaceae > Natronococcus > Natronococcus sp. JC468. The sequence continues at coordinate 51,628 of NZ_JAAVUO010000012.1, read as the reverse complement.
CATACAGATCGCGTGTTTCGTGATCCCCGGCAGGTGGGTCGTGTTCTTCAACTGCTGGAGGGTCTTGTCCTCGCTGATCTCCTCGAGCAAGGCCTCGCTGGCGAGCACCCGCGCGGGGGTGCGCATCTCCCCCTCCTGGGGGATCTCCCAGACGTACTCGCGCACCTTCTCGAGGGTGATGTCGCCGGCGTCGAAGGTAGTCATACGCGGTACTCCGTGGGCGACGAGGAAAGAACGTTCGCCTCGAGCCCGCGATCGGGTTCGTCGGAACGCGATCGGTCCCGGTAAATCCCGGCGACCGGACCCCCGTCCGCGATTTGCTGGGTCAGCAAATCGTCGCCCCGCTTACGGTCCGTCGACGAGAACCCGCCCGCAGGTATCTCTATGGAACACGAACGCGACGCGGAAGGCGGTCCGTCCCGCCGGGGCCTACTCGCCGCCGTCGGGGCCACGTCGACCGCCCTCGCAGGCTGTACGGATCTCCTCTCGAACGACGACGACCTCGCCGACTCCGGACCCTGGCCGGCCCTCGAGTCGGGCGAGGTCCTCTCGGACTTTCAGGATCTCGAGGAGTGGACCGCCCGGACCGGTGCCGTGTCGGCGGCTCCCGAGGAGGCGCTGACGGGGTCTCAGGCTGCGGTTCTGGAAAGCGAGGGAGAGACCGCAGAGATGAGCGCGGAGTTCTCCGACGGGTTCGACCTCTCGGAACTGGAGCTCTCGGACAGCCTCGACCTCGAGGGGTGGGACGTCTCGCTGGCGGTCAAACCCGAGTCCGCAACCCGGATTCGCGTCGAGTTCGTCGCGCCGAGCCAGGAGGAACGGCTCACGAGCGTCCGACTGATTCCGGACGGGTTCGACGGCTGGTTTCGGCTCGACTGTGGCTACCAGCAGAAGCCGGCCGAGGAGCCCGACCTCTCGGAAGTCACTCGTATCGACGTCGTCGCCGAGGGGCCGGACGGCGGCCCGACCAGACTGGTGGTCGACGACCTCCGTCGGACGGAGTCGGCCGACAACGGGGCGGCGATCCTCGCGTTCTACGGCGGCCACGACTCCCACTACGACGTCGCAGCGGAGCTCCTCGAGGAACGCGGCTGGACGGCGGCCGTACCGGTTCCCCCCGAGCGAATCGGCGAGAACGGACGGATGACCCGCGAACAGCTTCGCGATCTCGGCGACCGCGGCTGGGACGTCTGTCCGCTCCCGGAGCCGTCGACGTTGCTGCCGGAGCAGTCCGCGGACGGGCAGCGACAGGTCCTCGAGGACGCACGGGCGACCCTCGAAGGGGAGGGGCTCGACGACGGCGCCCGGCACCTGTTCGTTCCGGACGAGGGATTCGACGCGGAGACCTACCGGATCGCGCGGGAAGTCTACGACGCCGCGTTCGTCTCTAACTCCGGGACCACGGGCGTTCCTCCGACGGAGATGCACGCGATCCCGTACATCTGGGGACCGGCGCTTCACACCGGCGTTCGCCGCCACGTCAACCTCGCGGACCAGTACGACCTGCTCACCGTGATCCGCGTGCCGCGACTCGTCGACGACGACGCCGCAGAGGTGGGCGTCGACGAGAACCGGATGTCGATCGACGACTTCGGGCTGTTGCTCGAGCACATCGACCACCGCGGCCTCGACGTCGTTACCCCCTCGGACCTCGTCGACGGAACGTTCGAGCGCGACCGCGAGGAACCGGCGGAGCCGGAGCGCCCGGACGGAGTCGTCTTCGAGGAGGGTCGCTCCCACGCGTTCGACGGCTCCGGAGCCGGCGAGACGTCGTCGTTCGACCTCGAGGAGGGCCTTCTCGTCGCGACCGTCTCCGGCGACGCGTCCGAGATCGCCGTCGATCTGGTGCGGGACGAGGGCGTCGATATCGACGAGACGCTGGCGCGTACCGACGGAACCGACGGGGAGTCGGTCTCCGTCGTCGACGGCGGCGCCTACCGCCTCGAGGTCGCGGCCGACGGCGCGTGGGCGATCGAACTCACACAGCCCGCGGTTCACAGCGACGACCTCGAGGACCTCCCGGTCGAGGCGTCGGGATCGGGGTCGGCGTTCGTCGGCCCGCTCTGGACCGACGGCGACGTCAGGGTCGTCGCGACCCACGACGGCGACGGACCGTTCGTCGTCGACGGCCACGGCGCCGACGGCCACAGGGAAGTTCTGGTCAACCGAAGCGACGAGTTCTCGAACTCGCGGTCGTACAAGGCCGGCGGCCCCGTCTGGCTCGACGTCGAGGGCGTCGGGAACTGGACCCTGTCGATCACCGACCCGTAGCGCCGACCGCGCCGGACCGCCCGCGGCGCCGCTCAGACGTCGAAGACGACGTAGGCCTCCCAGCCGTCGCCGACGTCCTCGAGGCGCATCTCCGAGTAGGTGACGGCCTTGATCTCGCGGGCGTCGACCGCATCGAGGGGAACCCCGCAGGCGCTGCCCTCGAGGCGCCACTCGTCGTCGTCCGATCCGTCGATTCGCTCGACGCGGTGGTCGACCGGCAGGGCTATCCGAACGTCCCGCAGGTAGATCAGCTCGTCGAGGTAGTCGAACAGCAGGGCCTCCCGGCTCTCGGCCGCGACGGAGACGGAGAACCGATCGCCGCCGTCGTCCGGGATCGCGTCGCAGGAGGCGGCCGCGAGGCCGTCGGCGACCGCGGCGAAGACGTCCTCGAGACGCTCCCCGGTCGCCGCCACGCCGACATCGGCGGTGTGGTCGCGAAGCTCGAAACTCATACCCGGTCTTCTCGAGCCCGCGAGGTATGTCCGTCGCTTCGCGTGTCGCCGTCGACGGTCGCGCCGGCGCGGCGAACCGGGACAGTTCTCGGCGAACGGTCGCGCTGCCGGTGGAATTATATTGACGACCCTGCTACACTGTGGTAGTGAGCGTCAACATCGACAGTCGCGTCGTCGCCCCGGGGAGCGACGAGCTCGTCGAGGACGCCTGGCAGCTCAAGGAGCGTATCAACAGCCAGGAGGGCGTCCTCAAGCAGCGTTACCAGTTCTTTACCGATGCCTATCGGCGCTCGACGGTCCACTGTTACCTGCAGGACGACGAGCTCGTCGGGTTCGCGGCCGTTCGACGGGATGGCTACATTCTCTTTCTGGCGGTCTCGACCGAGTTTCGCGGCCGGGGGATCGGCAAGCGACTCGTCGCGCGGGTCGCCGACGACCACGAGTCGATCACCTGCCACGCCCGGACCAGCAACGAGAACGCCCTCGAGTTCTACGAACACCTCGGTTTCGAGGTCAAACGCCGGATCAACGGCTACTACGAGGACGGCGGCGATGCCTACTACCTGAAGCTCGGCTCGGACTCCGGGCTCGCGGATCGGATCTCGGAGTTCGTTCGGCGGTAGAGCGCCGTCAGAGCCGGACGCGCCGTCGAGAGCGACCGCCCGAGAGGGGTCCCCACGGGCCGGGTGTTTCGGCAGGATTATACTGCCGCGACGACGAGCACACGAGTCGTATGGAGGAGCGAACGAGGGCCTACCTTCGGGGTCGATTCCGCGATCACTACCGCCGTACGGAGCTGACGCTCCCGCCCGCGGCCAACGAGCGCGAGTGGGGGTACATCCCCTGGACCGAGGGTCCCGACACGACGATGGTCCGCCACCGTTCGCTGCTCGAACTCGGCGACCTCGAGGAGTTCCTCGTCCGCGAGCGACCCCGCCACGTCTACTTCTCTGCGGGGCGGTTTCGCGACCCCGGCGCGGGCTCGATGCACGAGAAGGAGTGGCAGTCCGCGGATCTCGTCTTCGACCTCGACGCCGACCACCTGCCGAACGTCACCCTCGGCGAGGACTCCTACGCCGAGATGCTCGCGACGTGCAAGGACGCTCTCCTTCGCCTGCTCGATTTTCTCGAGGACGACTTCGCCTTCGAGGACCTCGAGATCGTCTTCTCGGGTGGGCGAGGGTACCACGTCCACGTCCGCGACGAGTCGATCCGCCACCTCGACCGGGAACACCGCCGCGAGGTCGTCGACTACGTCCGCGGGATCGGCCTGGAGTTCGAGGAGCTGATCGAGACCGAGACCGTCGCCGGACTCGGCCGCAAGACGCCGACCGAGCGCCGCACCTTACGGACCGAGGGCGGCTGGGGCGCCCGCACTCACGCCCGATTCATGGCCTTCGTCGACGAGCTGCTCGCCCTCGAGGAGGAGGCGGCCCTCGAGCGCCTCCGGGAGTTCGAGGGCATCGGCGAGGGGAAGGCGACGGCGACGTTGAACGCCGCCCGGAACAACCGGGAGGGGCTGGAGGCGGGCAACGTCACCGTCCACACCGCCGTTTCCCAGCTGGCAGAGCGGTTCGCAAAGCGGGCGGTCGAGGCCGACAACGCCCCGATCGACGAGCCCGTGACCACGGACACGAACCGACTCATTCGCCTGCCGGGCAGCCTCCACGGCGGCAGCGGACTCGAGACGGTCCGACTTGGACGCGACGAGATCGACGCCTTCGACCCGCTGGTCGACGCCGTCCCGGAGACGTTCACGGGCCACGAGATCCGGGTCGACGTCGCCGACGGCGGCGAGGTCGAACTGGGAGGAGATAGTTTTACGGTTCCGGAGGGCGACCAGTCGCTTCCGGAGTACGTCGCCGTGTTCCTCATGGCCCGGGGCCGCGCCGAGAAGGAGAAAGAATGAATCTCGACGAGCTACGATCCGTCCAGAGCAAGGAGCGCCAGAAGGACAGCCTCCAGAACCTGCGCCCCTCGTTCTACCAGGAAGTCGGCGAGTACATCGCCGAACTCGAGGACGAACGCGACCGCGCGGCCGAGCGGGCCGACGACCCCTTCTCCTCGCCCGAGGTGAGCCGACTCACCGACGAGATCGAGACTGCCAAAGACGTCGTCGAGGCGATCTACGAGCGACGAATGGGAAAGCTCGTAAAACAGGCCAGCCTCGCCGCGGCGGGAATGGCGGCCGACGACGACGGCCTCACCGCCGAGGAGGCTGACCTCTTCGAGGACCTCGTCGACCGCATCGACGCGAACAAAACGCGCGTCCTCGACGTCCTCGAGGGCCTCGAGGCCGAGAGCAGCGATACGTCCGAGCCCGAGCCGAAGCCGGGTCCGGAGTCCGACGACGCGGTCGGAACCGAGACGGCGACCGGACCCGACTCGGCGACGGCCGACGACGCGCCGCCGACCCCGCCGATGGAGCCGGATCCGGCCGTCGAGACCGCGGATCGCGGCGCCGACGTCGACCCGACGACGCTCGAGCCCGACGACGACCCCCGGGCGTCGGACGCCGGCGACGTCACGGCCGCGGACGTCATGGGCGGCGGACCGTCGGTCGGCGACGCGAGCGAGGACGCGCCGAGACCCGACGCCGAGCCGACCTCACCGGCCGATGGCCCCGAGGACGACGTCGAGCCGCCGGGCGAGTCAGTCGATCCCGAGTTCGACGAGGACACCGCGGGCGATTCGCTCGAGGATTCGGAGCCCGCCGCGGCGTCCTCCCCGGGGTCCGACGACATCGAGCGCGTCACGGTTCGGATGACCCGCGACGTCGGCTCGATTCTGGGGGTCGACGACCGCGAGTACACCCTCTCCTCCGACGACGTCGTTACCCTGCCCGAGCAGAACGCCTCGCCCCTGCTCGAGCGCGACGCCGCGGAACGGCTCGACTGAGGAGTCGGACCCGTCGCGCAACCGGAAGGCATACCCTCGCTCCCTCGAAGAGACGGTATGCTCGAAATCGGCGACGACGCACCCGAGTTCGCACTACCGAACCAGCGCGGCGAGACGGTTCGCCGCTCGGATTTCGAGGGCGACCGACTCGTCGTCTACTTCTATCCGCGCGCCGGCACCGACGGCTGCACGACGGAAGCCCGGGAGTTCGAGGCGGTTCGCGAGGAGTTCGAGGACCGCAGCGTCGCGGTCGTCGGGATCAGCGACGACCCCGTCGACGACCTCGAGTCGTTCGCCGCCGACCACGACCTCGGGTTCGACCTGCTGTCCGATCCCGAGGGCGAGGTCGCGACGCTGTACGACGCCTACGGCGAGAAGCGCATGTTCGGCAACACCTTCGACGGCGTCTTCCGGACCACCTACGTCGTCGGTCCCGACGGAACGATCGAGGCGACCTACGAGAACGTCTCGCCCGACGGCCACGCCGAGGCGGTGCTCGAGGACCTCGACGAACGACGGGCCGGACAGGCCACCCCGGAGCGGTAGGAATTTCGGCGGCGAGAACGCGATATCCGTAGACGATCTCCTCCTCGTTGCAAGCTCCCTCGAACCACGGAAGTGATAGAAGAGTTTTCCGTTCGCCCGTCGGGCTTCGCTCTCTACCGGGCGCCGTCGACGGTCCCGGAGATGGTCGTCGCTCGAGGGACGGCTCGAACGGTGACCGGAAAAACGGGAGCGCGATCTACTGGAAGGTGCGACCGAGCTGGTCTTCGCCTTCGGCTTCGGGTTCGGCGGTCTGGAACTGCTGTTCGATCTCCTCGTAGCGCTCGCGGGTCTCGGGGGTCACGCTCGGCTGGACCTCCTCGAGAGCCCGTTCGAAGTGCTCCTTGCTGATGCGGACGTTCTCGATCGTGTCCGGCATGTCGTCGGGGTCGACCGAGTTGATGAACTCGCGGCTGGCGGCCATCGAGGCCTCGCGGGTGACAGCCTCGATATCGGCGCCGACGTAGCCCTCCGTCTCGCTCGCGAGCCACTCGAGGTCGACCGCGTCGGCCAGGGGCTTGTCGCGGGTGTGGACCTCGAAGATCTTCCTGCGAGCCTCCTCGTCGGGAACCGGCACGTGGACGTGGCGGTCGAGCCGGCCCGGACGGAGCAGCGCCGAGTCGATCAGGTCCGGGCGGTTGGTCGTCGCGATGACGACGACGTCCTCGAGTTCCTCTAGCCCATCGAGTTCGGTCAGCAGCTGGCTGACGACCCGTTCGCCGACGCCGGAGTCACCCTGGCGCTGACCGCGTTCGCCCGCGATCGAGTCGATCTCGTCGAAGAAGATCACGGTCGGGGCGTTCGAGCGGGCCTTCTCGAAGACCTCCCGTACCCCCTTCTCGGACTCGCCGACGTACTTGTTCAGCAGCTCGGGCCCCTTGATCGAGATGAAGTTCGACTGGGACTCGTTGGCGACAGCCTTCGCGAGCAGGGTCTTCCCGGTTCCCGGTGGGCCGTACATGAGGACGCCCTTGGCGGCCTGCATGTCCATCTGCTCGAAGACCTCGGGGTAGTCCAGCGGCCACTGGATCGTCTCGCGCAGGCGTTCCTTGGTGTCGTTGAGGCCGCCGACGTCGTTCCAGGTGACGTCGGGCACCTCGACGAAGACCTCCCGCATCGCCGAGGGCTGGATCCCCTTGAGCGCCTCCTTGACGTCGGCCTCGGTCACCTCGAGGGTCTCGAGGATCTCGGCGTCGATCTCCTCGGATTCGAGATCGAGGTCGGGACGGATCCGCCGCAGGGCGTTCATCGCGCCCTCGCGGGCCAGCGACTCGAGGTCGGCGCCGACGAAGCCGTGGGTGTTCTCCGCGTAGTGATCGAGGTCGATGTCCTCATCGAGGGGCATCCCGCGGGTGTGGACCTGCAGGATCTCCTTGCGGCCCTCCTTGTCGGGGACGCCGATCTCGATCTCGCGGTCGAAACGGCCGCCCCGCCGCAGCGCGGGGTCGATCGCGTCGACCCGGTTCGTCGCGGCGATGACGGTGACTCGTCCGCGCTCCTCGAGGCCGTCCATCAGCGAGAGGAGCTGGGCGACGACCCGTCGCTCGACGTCGCCGCCGGCCTCCTCGCGTTTGGCGGCGATGGAGTCGAGCTCGTCGATGAAGATGATCGCGGGGGCGTTCTCCTCGGCCTCCTCGAACACCTCCCGGAGCTGCTCCTCGCTCTCGCCGTAGTACTTCGACATGATCTCCGGGCCGGAGATCGTCTCGAAGTGAGCGTCGATCTCGTTGGCGACGGCTTTCGCCATCAGCGTCTTCCCGGTGCCCGGCGGGCCGTGCAGGAGCACGCCCTTGGGCGGCTCGATACCCAGCTGCTGGAACAGCTCGGGATGGCGCATCGGCAGCTCGATCATCTCGCGAACCTGGTCGAGCTCGTCGTCGAGGCCGCCGATGTCCTCGTAGGTGACGTTCGGTACGCCCTCGGGCGAGCCGCCGGCGTCGCTGCTCACCTGTTCGGCCGGCGTCTCGGAGATCTCGATGTTCGTCGAGTCGGTGATGACGACGGTGCCGGAGGGGTCGGCGCTCGCGATCTTCAGCGGCACCGACTGTCCGGAGCTGGCCATCGGGCCGAACGACAGCGAGAACGGCACCGTCTGCCCCTCGGTGACGGCCTGGCCCGAGAGCTTGTCCCGGACGAGCGGGCCGATATCCCCGCGGATGCGGAGGTTCTGGGGAAGCGCGACCGTCACCGAGTTCGCGGGCTGGACGTCGGCAGGCTCGATGTCGACGCTGTCGTCGATCCCGACGTCGGCCTCCTGGCGCAGGCGGCCGTCGATGCGAACGATGCCGCGGCCCTCGTCCTCGGGGTAGCCGGGCCAGACGCGCGCGACGGCCTGGCTGTCGCCCTTGCCCTCGATGACGATGTAGTCGCCGTTCTCGAGGTCGAGCTCGCGCATCGAAACGCGGTCGATCGCGGCGAGCCCGCGGCCCGCGTCCTTCTGTTTCAGGGGTTTGACGGTGAGTTTCATTGGTCGTCCTCCAGTTCGACAGTGAGCACGCCGTTTCTGATAAACGTGTTCGCGTCAACTGCACCGTCGGGCAACTCGAGTTCGTACTGGTCGTCGTCGTCGACGACGATGACCGTCCCGTCGACGACGTCCACGTCGGCGTCGGTGCTCGCCGTGCCGAAGTCGACGGCCAGCACCGATTCGTCCTCGTACTCGTAGCGACGAGCAATCTGCTCGTCTCCACGGGTGAATTGGTCGAGTGTCATTTTGATACTAACTACGGGTAAGTGCTACTAATATATAAATATTTCTCCGACCAAATGCAGGACGGCATCGGGGTAGCTTCGAAGAGGCTTGTTCGTAGTTCAGCGTACGGTCCTCGGACACACGGCCCTATCGGATCCGTCCGTTCCTGCCGGTTGTGCCGACGGCGCCTCGAGCCTTTATGACGGTTCCCCGCGTCCGAAGGGGTATGGAAACGGTTCGACACCACGGCCGGGAAACGGCCTACGAGGTCGCCGACCGAGGGGGAACGGGACCGACGATCTGTTTCGTCCACGGTAGCGGCGGCTCCCGGGCGGCCTGGAAGGCACAGTACCGACTCGCCGATCGGTACCCGATCGTCGCCGTCGACCTCAGCGGGCACGGCGACTCCGAGGACGTCGACGCCGACCCCGGGTACACGACGCTGTCGGCCTACGCCGACGACGTCGCGGCCGTCCTCGAGGAAACCGACGCCGACGTCCTCGCGGGCAACTCCCTGGGCGGCGCCGTCGTCATGCACCTCCTGCTCGAGCGCGAGCCCGACGTCGAGGCCGCCGTGCTGACCGGAACCGGCGCTCGGCTGGGCGTGTTACAGGACCTGCTCGAGTGGCTCGACGACGACTTCGATCGGGCCGTCGAGTTCCTGCACGCCGACGACCGTCTCTTCCACGATCCCCGTCCCGAGCTCCGCGAGGAGTCGGCCGAGCAGATGTACGACTGCGGACGCGCCGTCACCGAACGGGACTTCCTGACCTCCCACCGGTTCGACGTTCGCGATGAACTCCACGGAATCGACGTCCCGACGCTTGCGGTCTACGGCGAACACGACCAGCTGACGCCGCCGCAGTACCACGAGTACCTCGCCGACGAGATCGACGACGCCGAACTCGTCGAGATCGAGGACGCGGCCCACCTGACGATGCTCGAGCAACCCGCGGCGTTCAACGAGGCGATCGCCGACTTTCTGGACGGACTCGAGTAGGTGCGGAACGGGGCTCGATCGTGCGGCCCAGTATCCGACGAAAATCAGTACAGTTCGTCGAGGTCGTCCTCCTCGTGGCTGTGCTCCTCGGCGGGGAACGACCCCGATTCGACGGCGTCGACGTAGCCCTCGACGGCCGAGCGCATCTCCTCGCGGACGTTCCCGAACCGCTTCGCGAAGGAGGGCGACCACTCGCTGAGGCCGACGGCGTCGTCGACGACCAGCACCTGGCCGTCGCAGTCGGGACCTGCACCGATCCCGATCGTCGGGATCTCGAGGACGTCGGTGACCTCCGCGGCCAGGTTCGCCGGGACGTGCTCGAGCACGAGCGAGAACGCGCCGGCGTCCTCGTGGGCCCGGGCGAGTTCGCGGATCCGCTCGGCGCCCTCGCGGTCGGTTCCCTGACGCGGGTAGCCGCCGTACTGGTTGACGTGCTGGGGAGTCAGCCCGAGGTGGGCCATCACGGGAATCCCCAGCTGGACCATCGTCTCGGTCAACTCGACGGTGTGGGGGCCACACTCGAGTTTCACCGCCGCCGCCCCTTCCTCTTTGAGCATTCGACCGGCGTTCTCGAGGCTGTCGGCCTCGTCGGCGCCGAACGAGAGGAAGGGCATGTCGGCGACGACCAGCGCCTCCTCGGTCGCCCGCGAGACCGCACCGACGTGGCGGGCCACGTCGTCGACGGTCACCGGAAGCGTCGTCTCGTACCCCAGCGAGGTGTTGCCGAGGCTGTCGCCGACGAGGATCACGTCGACGTCGGCCTCGTCGACGATCTCGGCCGTCGGTGCGTCGTAGGCCGTCAGCATCGTGATCGGTTCCGTCCCGGCCATCGACCGCAGCTCCCGTACGGTGGGCATACGTCTGAATCGGAGTCACGCGAGTAAATGCCATCGTTCCGCGCCGACGGCTCGCCACCCGCGATCCTTAAGAGGTCCCGGAAAACACGTTCGAACGTGCCAGAACGCGTCGAAACGACCTCGCCCGACGGCGTCGACTACGGCTGGGTGATGCAGACGACCTTCGTGACGACGATCCTCGTCGGCGCGCCGATCGTCGCCGCGCTGTCGATCGGCGCCGACCTCCCGAGCTGGGGCGCCCGCGCCGAGTTCGCGGTCCGGGTCGGCGCCGTCGTCTGGCTGGTCGTGGCGCTCGCAGTGTTCGCGTACGCGAAACGCACGCAGGAGTAGTCCCGCTCTCGAATCCGCGATCTCGGCGACGCCCCTGGAGCGGGCGTCCGACGAGGCTCTACTCGAGGGGTTCGACGTACTCGAAGTCGACGCCCGCGCGGCGAGCGGTTCGTCGGTCGCGATCGGTGTCGCCGACGAACAGCGTCGTTGCTGGCTCCGCGTCGAGTCCGCGGACCGTTTCGAGCAGCGGCTCGGGATCGGGCTTTCGCGTCTCGACGGTATCCCGGCCGACGACCGCGTCGACGGCGCTCTCGAGGGCGTGTTCGTCGAGGGCGATCCGACAGGCCGCTTCGCAGTTGAGCGAGCAGACGCCGACCGGAACCGACCGTTCGAGCAGTTCGTCGGCGCGGGCCAGCCGACGCGAGCGTCGAGCGCCCTCGCGTTCGTGGTCGGCGATCGTCTCCTCGACGGCCGGCGCGATCTCGAAGTTGCTCGCGGCCTCGAGCAGCTCCCAGAGGTTCTCGCTCGGCGGATCGGCGGCGGCTCGGGCGTACACCGCGATGACGTCGATCGCGACGGCGTTCCAGTCGACCGCGAGGTCGACCAGGGTCCCGTCCAGGTCGTAGACGATGGCGTCGTATTCGCTCACGATCGGTGCTACGGCGAAGGAGCCAATAGCGGCTTCGATCCCCGGGGTTCACTCGAGCAGGTGGCGCGCGATGACCTTCTTCTGGATCTCGGTGGTCCCCTCGTAGATCTCGGTGATCTTGGCGTCCCGGTAGAGCCGCTCGACCTCGCCCTCGGTGACGTAGCCGTAGCCGCCGTGGATCTGGACGGCCTCGTTGGTGACGAACATTGCGGTCTCGCTGGCGAAGTACTTCGCCATGCTCGCGGTCAGCCCGGCGCTGCCCGACGCGCGCTCTCGGGCGGCTTCGCGGGTCAGCAGCCGGCTCGCCTCGATTCGGGTCGCCATCTCGGCGAGCTTGTGGCGAATCGACTGGAACTCGGCGATCGGCTGGTCGAACTGCTCGCGCTCCCCGGCGTACTCGAGCGCTTCGTCCATCGCACACTGGGCGAGGCCGACCGACTGGGCGGCGATGGCGATCCGCCCGCCTGTGAGGATGTGAAAGGCCGCCGACAGCCCGCGCCCCTCCTCTGTCAGGCGGTTCTCCGCGGGGATCCGCACGCCGTCGAACGTGAGACTCGTCGTGTCGCTCGCCCGGAGCCCCAGCTTCTCTTCTTTCTCGCCGACCGAGAGCCCGGCGACGTCGCCGGGAACGAGAAACTGCGTCACCGACTCCGGGTCGTCGCGGTCGGTCTTCGCGAACAGCACGTAGACGCCCGCCCGCTTCCCGTTCGTGATCCACTGCTTCTCGCCGTCGATGACGTACTCGTCGCCCTCCCTGCGGGCCTCGGTTGACATCTCGGCGGGGTTCGAGCCGGCGTGGGGCTCCGAGAGCGCGAACGCACCGACGGGACGCCCGTCGGCCATCTCGGGTAGCCACCGCTCCTTGACGTCCTCGCTGCCGAACTCGGCGATACAGGACGTCGCCAGTGAGTGAACCGACAGCGCCGTTGCGACCGCGAGCGCGCCGTAGGCGACCTCCTCGTTGACGACGGCCGCCGTCACCGGGTCGGCGTCGTAGCCACCGTACTCCTCGGGGACGGTGAGACTCGTCAAGTCGAGCTCCGCGAGGCCGTCCCAGACGTCCTCGGGAAACTCCTGGTTCCGGTCGGCCTCGAGCGCCGTCGGTCTGATCTCCTCGCGGGCGAACTCGCGGACGACGTCGCGCACCGCCGCCTGCTCCTCGGTGAGCTCCATACGTCCTCATTCGAGTCGGCCGGCAAAAATGGCCACCATCGATCGCTCACCCCCCGCCGAGTCCCCCGGCCGAACGGTCGAGCTGCTCGCCCGCGAGCACGCGGTTCGCGCGCCGGAGCCGCTCTGACAGCGCCTGGTGGGAGATCTCGAGCTCGTCGGCCAGCTCCTCGAGGGAGATTTCACGGGGGACGTCGTAGTAGCCGTGGCGGTAGGCCTCGGCGATCGCCTCCCGCTGGGGGTCGGTCAGCGTCGTCGCCATCTCGAGGTCCTCGTTCTCCTGGGCCTCGACCATGCGCCTGATGTCGACGCGCGCGTCGCGATCCTCGAAGTCGGAGACGGCCTGCGAGACGCCTTCCCTGTGGGGGAACAACAGCGTGACCGTCCAGCGGCCGTTCGCGACCTCGGCCTCGAGGACGGTCCCGTCGTTCGCGTAGACCGCGCTGCAGATCGGCGTGGCCTCGTCGGCGTACCGGATCCGGAACAGCCACGCCTCGCCGTCGGGTCGCTCGAGCAATCGTGTGAACGTCGCGACCGTCGGATCGTCGGCGAGGGCCGTCTCGATGGTCGCGGCGTCGGCGTTCGCGAACCAGATCAACGGCGCGGTCCGGACCGAGTCGTCGACGACGACGCTTTCGACCCGCAGCTCGAACTCCGGCAGCGAGCGGATCGTCGGCTCCAGCGCGAACGACTCCGTGGGAACGGCCAGTTCGGCGATCGTCGTCACGGGCGGATCACCCCGATCGCCCGGTTCGAGCCCAGTCGATGGTCGCTGGCGGTACCGAACTCGGAGTGGGACTCGAATGCATTCATACCAAATCACTCGACTCGACGCGCGGGCGCCCGACGTGGGAACCGCCCCCGGTCGAACCGTGTTGACCGAACGCACAGCTCCGAGCGGGTTGATGAACCGGCCTATCTATTCCGGTTATTTAAGATCGATACGGCTCACCCGAGCCTGGCGAGGCGATTCAGCGCGTACGCCGTTCGAAGGACGTCGACGCTCTTTCCGCGATCGAAGACGAGCTCGTCGGTCCGGAGGACGTGCTCGAGGGTGTCCTGGGAGGCGTGTTCCGGCGCGGCCGCGATCCCGGCGTCGTTCTCGGCGACCCACTCCATGACGCGGCGGTCGCTCTTCGAGTCGCCCATCACGAGCGCGAACGGATCCTCGACGCCGAGGACCTCCAGCGCGCGCTCGACGCCGACGACCTTGTTCAGCTCGAGGCTCCCGATCTCGGCGGCGTCGGCCTCGTAGTAGGCGACGTCGATCCGCTCGAGGACGTCCGCGAGTTCGTCGGGGATCGTCGCCTCGTCCCGGTCCGGGTAGGCGCCCTCCTCCTCGAGGACGGTCCTGATCTCGGGATCCTGGTCGGCGTAAAACGCGCGGGTCCGATCGCGGATCGCCTCGCCGTCGAATCCGATCGCCTCACCGACCGCGTCGGCCAGCAGGTCGATCAGGTAGACCAGCGCGTCGTCGATGATCTCGCGGGCGTCGGCCGAGCCGGTCTCGTAGTTGGGCTTCATCGTGACGTTGAACTCGTTGCCCTGGAGGTGACAGCCCCGCCTGAGCGCGTCGGGAGCCTCCGGCAGGACGCGAGTCCGCAGGTCGTCGAACACCTCGCGGATCTCCTCGTCGAGCTCCTCGTACAGCAGCTGTTTGGTCTCGGCGCCGTGGCCCGGTGTGAACACGCCGGTTCCTGCCTCGTAGACGATCGATAGCTCCCCGGAGTGGACGATTTCGCTGCCCAGCCCCTGGATGGCGAAGCCCTTGACGTTCTCTAAGGTCTGGCCCGTACAGATCACGATCGGGACGCCGGCCTCGTGAAACTCCGTCAGGACGTGCAGCGTCTCCCGGGGGATCTCGTTGTCCGTGCCGCCGGCCGAGCGCAGCGTCTCGTCGACGTCGAGTACGAGCACGTTCACCCCGCGGCCGTACTTGGCCTCGAGGTCGAGCGCGGTGAAGGCCTGATCGCGGGTCGCTCGCGCGGCGATCTCCGCGAACGTCTCGCCGGACGCGAACGCCGATCGGATCTCGTCCTTGCGGTCCTCGAGCTCCTCGGTGGCCTCCTGCCAGTGCTCCAGCGCGACCCGCGAGTCGACGGCGGGGAAGACGTCGACGAACTCCTGGTACTCCCGCAGGGTCTTCGTGTCGTACTCGTCGTAGAGCCGGTAGACGAGATCGTACCGTTCCATACTCGGGATACCGGAGAGCCGAGTGATAATCCTTGCCACTGATGAGAGTCTTTCCAGCGACTCGAGGCGACGTTCGTCGGCTGCGACACGACTATAAAAACGGCGTGCGAACCTCGAGCCATGAAAAACGTTGACGACCTCATCGAGAGTGCCGCCGAACTCGCCGATCAAGGCCTCTCGAAGGGCGAGATCGCCGACGAGCTGAACGTCTCCCGGGAGACCGCCAGCTGGCTGGTCGAGCGCAGCGGCGCGACGGCCGAGCCCTCCAACCAGCCGACCCAGCAGTCGGCGGGGGACGGCGGACCGCAGGACATCCACGTCGACTGGTCGGCGATCGGCCGCGACAGCAAGCGCATGGGGGCGATCGCAGAGGCGATGGCCGACTTACTCGCCAAACACGGCGAGGACGTCGATCTCACCGTCGGCATCGAGAAGGCCGGCGGCCCCATCGCGACGCTGGTCGCGAGCGAGCTCGAGACCGATCTCTCGACGTACACGCCCGCGAAACACCAGTGGGAGGAGGGCGACATCGACGAACTCGGCGGGACGTTCTCGCGGAACTTCGCGGGCATCCGCAACCGAGAGTGTTACGTCGTCGACGACACCGTCACCAGCGGCACGACGATGCGCGAGACGATCTCGGCGATTCGATCGGAGGGCGGCGAACCGCTCGCCTGCGTCGTCCTCGCGGACAAGCAGGGCGTCGAGGAGATCGAGGGCGTCCCCGTTTACTCGCTGTTGCAGGTCATCAGCGTCGGCAAGGACGAGTAACCCGCTGAACGAGGTGGGTCGAGTTCCGGTCCGTGACGGGCTCGAGCCGCGGTCGGCGTTCCGGGCAGCGACGTCGCGACTCGAGAGGGGGCGATGCGGCAAAAAAGCGGTACGGAAGGGGAGTTAGCCGTGGATTCCCATCGCTTCGATCTGTTCCTGGTAGCGGTTCCGGATGGTGACTTCGGTCACCTGGGCGACGTCGGCGACCTCGCGCTGGGTCTTCTTCTCGTTACACAGCAGCGAGGCGGCGTAGATCGCCGCGGCGGCGTACCCGGTCGGGGACTTGCCCGAGAGCAGTCCTTCCTCGGCCGTCTTCTCGATGATCTCGTTGGCCTTGGTCTGGACTTCCTCGGAGAGTTCGAGTTCGGAACAGAAGCGTGGGACGTACTTTTTCGGGTCGACGGGGCGCATCTCGAGGCCGAGTTCCTGCGAGATGTACCGATACGTGCGACCGATCTCCTTTCGTTCGACGCGTGAAACTTCCGAGATTTCTTCGAGGCTTCGCGGGATGCCCTCCTTTCGACAGGCGGCGTACAGCGCCGAGGTGGCGACGCCCTCGATCGACCGACCGCGGATGAGGTCTTCCTTGAGCGCGCGCCGGTAGATCACCGACGCGACCTCCCGGACCGATCGCGGCACGCCCAGCGCCGACGCCATTCGATCGATCTCCGAGAGCGCGAACTGCAGGTTGCGCTCGCCAGCGTCCTTCGTTCGGATGCGTTCCTGCCACTTGCGCAGGCGGTGCATCTGGCTGCGTTTCTTCGAGGAGATCGAGCGACCGTAGGCGTCCTTGTCCTTCCAGTCGATCGTCGTCGTCAGCCCCTTGTCGTGCATCGTCTGTGTCGTCGGCGCGCCGACGCGGGACTTCTCCTGTCGTTCCTGGTGATTGAACGCCCGCCACTCCGGACCGGGGTCGATCTTCTCCTCCTCGACGACGAGCCCACAGTCTTCGCAGATGAGCTCACCCCGATCGGAGTCTTTCACGAGATTGTCCGACTCGCATTCGGGGCAGGCACGTACCCCCTCCTGCTCCTCGGATTCGTCCGTTTCACGCATTCGCTCCCGCTGGCGGGTGGACCGTGTCATCGCGCTTTTATAGTAGTACTACTATGATATATAAGTTCTGGGGTCCCGTTCGCTCCTTGATCATAGCATTCCCCGAAATCCCCACCGACAGGCGTTCAGAGGTGTGGTTTACGATTTGGAACCGGAAAACATTTATTCGGTTCTCGTCGATCACCGGCAGGAATGCCGGTTATCGAGTGCGACGTCGACGCCGCCCGCGACCGTCTCGAGGACGCGGGCGTCACCGTCGACGCCGGGAATACCGAACACGAGCGCTGGCGGGCGAGCCGCGACGGCGCGACGGCCGTCGCCTACGACGGGAAGGTCGTAATCCAGGGCGAGACGCCCCGCAAACTCGAGTCGCTGCTCCGGGACGGGGGCGGCCGCGCGCACGTCTACTTCGATGGCGCCAGCCGCGGCAACCCCGGCCCCGCGGCGATCGGGTGGGTGATCGTCACCGGCGACGGGATCGTCGCCGAGGGGAGCGAGCGGATCGGCCGGACGACGAACAACCGGGCCGAGTACGAGGCGCTGATCACGGCCCTGGAGGCCGCCACGGAGTACGGCTACGGCGAGGTCCACGTCCGGGGCGACTCCGAGCTGATCGTCAAACAGGTCCGGGGTGAGTACGACACCAACAATCCGGAGCTACGCGAGCGACGCGTCGCCGCCCGCGAACTGCTCTCGCGGTTCGACGAGTGGACCCTCGAGTACGTTCCCCGGGAGGTCAACGACCGCGCGGACGGGCTGGCTAACGAGGCGCTGGATCGAGCGTGAAGCGGCAAGGGAAAAACCCTCGAGCGCGAACGAGGGGTATGAGCGACCTCGCGAACGAGGGGGACGCGGACGAGGACGGAACGTCCGGCGACCTCCCCGACGACGTCGTCGAGGAGGCCGAACGGCTGACCCGACTGGCCCGCACCGCGACCGACGAGAACGAGCGAGCAGCCCGGCTCGAGCGCCGCGACGACCTACTCGACGAGCACGGGTTTACCGCCCGCGTCCGAGACGACGAGGACGCGACGCTCGTGCTCCACCCCGCGGAGTGGCACGAGGACGGCGTCATCAGAACCGACCGCATCGAGGACATCGACCGCGCGATCGAGATTCGGCTCGAGGGTACCGAGGACCCCGACGACTGGCGGGCCGTCGACGAGCGAAACCGCCAGCTCGCCGCCGCGGTTCGGGAGCGCCACGGCGACGTCCACGGCGACAACGCGGACGCCCTCGCGGCGTTTTTCGGCAACCACTACGCGAAGCCGATCGCGTCGGCGACGCCCGCGGAGCTCGAGGAGTTTCGAACCGAGTACTTCGTCCGCAACGCCTGGCCCTCGGCGGCCCAGCGCGAGGCGATCGAGGAGTCGATCCGGCTGGCGTTCGAGGCGGTCGACGAGCCACACCCCGAGCTCCGGAAGTCGTCGGCCAAATAAAAGGGACGGTGGCGCACCCGATCACGACTTCGGCGTGCGATCGGGCGCGAACGGCGGTTCTGACACCTCGGTTGTCGCTCAGTAGCTCTCGTCGACGAGCTGGCGGATCTCGTCGGCGCGGTCGTCGTCGGTGACGATCTTCGAGAGGGACCACTGGACGCCGTCGAGGACGGCCTCGTAGCCCTCGTCGGTCAGCGAGTACTGGTTCGTTCGCTTGTCGAGTTCGCTCTTCTCGACCAGGCCGAGCTCGACGAGTTCGTCGAGGTTCGGGTAGAGTCGGCCGTGGTTGACCTCGGTGCCGTAGTAGTCCTCGAGCTCGCGTTTGATCGCCAGGCCGTACATCGGCTCCTTGGCGAGGATGGTGAGGATGTTGTTCTGGAACGCCGTCAGCTCGCGCGCGACGCTCTGATCGCCGCTGATTGATTGTGCCTCTGACATACTTTCCTGAAAGTATCCGGACTATTTAAGACTTCTCAACTATTCTGCCCGATCGGTTCGTCAGACCGCGTCCAGCCGTCAACGCCGCCGCCTCGAGCCCGTCCTCGTCGATCGTTCGGCGACCGTCGGTCGTAGCGTTCGATCCGATTACGAAAGTACTTTTTGACCTACCGTGGAGTTTCAAGCCACATGGTCAATCTCTGGGAAGAGTTAGAGACCGGACCGAACGCACCCGAAGAGATCTACGCCGTCGTCGAGTGTCTCAAGGGCGAGCGCAACAAGTACGAGTACGACAAGGACGTCCCCGGCGTCGTGCTCGACCGCGTGCTCCACTCGAACGTCCACTACCCCGCCGACTACGGCTTCATCCCGCAGAGCTACTACGACGACGAGGACCCCTTCGACGTCCTCGTCCTCGTCGAGGACCAGACGTTCCCCGGCTGCATCATCGAGGCCCGTCCCGTCGCGCTGATGAAGATGGACGACGACGGCGAGCAGGACGACAAGGTCATCGCTGTCCCCAGCGAGGACCCCCGCTACGACCACATCGAGGACCTCAAGGACATCCCCCAGCAGCAACTCGACGAGATCGACGAGTTCTTCGCGACCTACAAGAATCTCGAGGAGGGCAAGGAAGTCGAGACGCAGGGCTGGGAGGATAAGCAGGCCGCCTACGACGCGATCGAGCACGCCCAGGAGCTCTACGAGGAGCACTTCTAACGGCGACGCCGTCCCGGCCTTCGTTTCGTCGCGCCCGAATACGCTCGAGTTATCTCCGCCCGCCCGTCGCATACGTTATGAGCATGGGTAATTTTATTGGCCGAGCCGCCATACTACCGATCGTCATGGCAGCAACCAACCCGTCCGTACGAGAGTCCGACTCGGTCGAACCCGGCTCGGGGATGGCCCACCTCACGGTCGTCCCGACGAACTTCCGACCCGATCGATCGGAGTCGGACGGGCCCGAGAAGTGAGTTCGACGGACGACGTCCTCGCCGCGTCCCGCTCCGGAGCCGTTTTGCCGCCGTCTACGAGCCGCCGATTCCGGAAACGGCGGGCCGATCGTCGCCGTTTTCGGGAGCGAACGTCACGAGAGCGCCGACGGCGCTCGACTCGCCGTCGTCGATCGTCGAAAACAGTGTCCGGAAACGAACCTTCTTGTATGCGGTCGGACTACGGCCCCCCATGGGTCTGTTCGACCGGTTGCGGGGCGACGACAACCCCCGAGTCGCGTTTATCGGCGTCGACGGCGTGCCGTACAGTCTGCTCTCCGAACACGAGGATCGCTTCCCGAACTTCGCGGCGATCGCGGAAGAGGGAACTGCGAGCGAGATCTCGAGCATCGTTCCGCCCGAGTCAAGCGCCTGCTGGCCGTCGCTGACCACCGGGGTCAACCCCGGTGAGACCGGCGTCTACGGCTTTCAGGACCGCGAGGTCGGAACGTACGACACGTACGTTCCGATGGGTCGGGAGGTCCAGGCCGACCGCGTCTGGGACCGCGTTCAGGACGAGGGGCTGAAGGCGACGGTGATGAACGTCCCCGTCACGTTCCCGCCCCAGCGCAACGTCCAGCGGATGGTCTCGGGCTTTCTCTCGCCCGATCTCGAGAAGGCCGCCTACCCCGACGACGTTCGGGACTACCTCGAGGGGCTCGACTACCGCATCGACGTCAACCCGAAGCTCGGCCACGAGGAGGACAAGGCGGCGTTCATCGAGGACGCCCACGAGACCGTCGACGCGCGCTTCGAGGCGTTCAAACACTACATCGAGGAGGACGACTGGGACCTCTTTTTCGGCGTCTTCATGACGACCGATCGGGTCAACCACTTCCTGTTCAAAGACTACGAGCGCGACGGCCAGTACCGGGAGGAGTTCTTCGAGTTCTACGAGAAGGTCGACGACTACATCGGTCGGCTGCGTGAGGCCCTGCCCGAGGACGTCACGCTGATCGTCGCCTCCGACCACGGCTTCACGAGCCTCGACTACGAGGTCCACTTCAACGAGTGGCTCCGGGAGGAGGGGTGGCTCTCCTTCGGGACGGACGAGCCCGAGGAGCTGGGCGACATCAGCGACGAGACCCGCGCCTACTCCTTTATCCCCGGGCGGTTCTACCTCAACCTCGAGGGTCGCGAACCGCGGGGTTCGGTCCCCGAAGACGAGTACGACGACGTTCGCGACGAGCTCAAGGCCGACCTCGAGGCCCTCGAGGGTCCCGACGGGAAGAAGGTCGTCGACCGCGTCGTCGAGAAGGAGGCGGCGTTCCGGGGCGACCACGACGACATTGCGCCGGATCTGGTCGCGATCCCGAACAAGGGATTCGACCTCAAGTCCGGGTTCAAGGCCGACTCCGAGATCTTCACGACGGGGCCGCGAAACGGGATGCACAGCTTCGACGACACCTCGCTGTACATCGACGATCCCGACGCCTCCATCGGCGACGCCGACCTCTTCGACATCGCGCCGACGATCCTGGAGCTGCTGGAGGTCGAGTACAGCCGCAGCGAGCTCGACGGCGCGAGTCTGCTCTAGGCCCGATCGATCCCGTTTTCCGCCCGGCGCGGTTCCGCGGAGGTATGAAGGAAGTCATCCGCGCTCGAGGACACGAGCACGTCAGCGCCGACCACGCGAGCACGTTCGAGGTGACGACCGACGACTACCTCACCCCCGCCGGCGATTGCATCCTCGCGATCGAGGCTGACCGAGCGCCCGCGGACTTCGACCCCGAGTTCGTCGACGCCTGTCGGGACGCCGAGGCGACGATCACCGTCGAGATCGAGGCCGACGGCCACCGCGAGTCCGTCGCGGGACGGGGCGACCCCGACCTCGAGTTCGCGAACGAGCGCAGCGCGGTCGGGCGAACCAGCGACTACGTCGACGACCGGACGATCCTGGTCGACGCCGAGTTCGCGGCCGAGGGGTTCGATCGCGACCTGATCGACGCGCTCGCGGCGGGCGCCGAGACGACGGTGAGCGTCACCGTCGAGTGATCGTCCCCGCGGTCCGTCCGCGGCTCGAGCCGTGGTGTCGCTTCCGCGGCGGTTTTGCTTCTCGAACCCAAACGCGCGGCCATGAGTGACGACCGAGAGCCGTCGGTCAACATCAGCGGCGGCGACGCCGGAGGCGGAGCCGCAGCCGAGTTCGATCCGGCGACCGCCGAGACCCGTGCCGAGCGCGTCGTCGACCGCCTCGGCGAGCTGTACTGGCAGAAGACCTACGGCGGGCAGGACGCGTTCACCTGTCTGGTCCGGACGATCCTGAGCCAGAACACCAGCGACAAGGCGAGCCAGCCGGCCCACGACGCGCTGATCGAACGATACGACGACCCGGATCGGGACTTGGCAGCGGCGCTGGCCGATGCCGAACGCTCCGAGTTGGCCGAGACGATCAGCTCCGCGGGGCTGTACAACCAGAAATCGGAGATGATCATCGGCGCCGCCGAGGAGATCCTCGAGGAGTTCGGCTCGGCAGCGGGGTTCGACGACTTCGTCAGGGAAGACGAGCCGGAGGCGGTCCGCGATCGGCTGCTCGAGATCCACGGCGTCGGCCCGAAGACCGCCGACTGCGTCCTGCTATTCTCGGGCGGGCGCGGCGGCGTCTTCCCCGTCGACACGCACGTCCACCGGATCTACCGCCGACTGGGGATCGCCCCGCCCGACGCCGACCACGAGGCGGTTCGGGCCGTCCTCGAGCGGGAGGTCCCCGCCGCGAAGTGCGGCTTCGGCCACACCGCCTCGATCCAGTTCGGCCGCGAGTACTGCACGGCCCGCAAACCGGCCTGCCTCGAGGATCCCGACGCGTGTCCGATGGCCGACGTCTGCGAGCAGGTCGGCGTCTACCCGGCGACGGGCGAGGTCGTCGATCCGGCCGAGGCCCCGGAGTCCTGATACGGCCGCCCTACCGAGGTACCGGGCGATCGCAGAACAGTCGTTCTCCCCGCAATCGTCTCGCGGAGCGTTCGTCGCGCTGTACCCACGGGCGACGCGGCCGCCGCGACCTCAGTAGCTGAACTGGATCAGCGCCGAGCCGACGAGGACGATCATCGACGCCGAGGCCTTCTGGGCCAGCGTGAACGGATCGAACTGCTCCTCGAGGACGGCGGGCGCGAGCTTCGAGAGCGCGAGCGCGCCGACGAAGACCATCATCACGTCGAGTTTGGTGATCGCGGTCGCCAGCGAGACGGGGCCGTTCTCGAGCGCGCGGATGAACGTGAACAGTCCGACGGCGTTGAGCAGGCCGCCGACCAGCAGCAGCTTCGTCCCCTTCGTGAGCCGAACGCGCCCGGCCAGCAGGTCGGCCGGGTCGGGCTGGACCCCGCCGTCGGCGCGAAACGGGACGATCGCGGCGATCGAGAGCAGGCCGCCGAGGCTGATCCAGAAGAGGATCTCGACGGTGCCGAAGCCGTCCGTGAGGACCTTCATTCCGGTGTTGAAGACGGCGAAGGCGATCGCGGCCAGGATCGCGACGCCGACCGTCGAGAAGGTCAGACTCTCGCGGATCGAGCCCGCCTCCCGGTCGTACGAGATGAACAGCGCGCCGAAGACGACCAGCGCGACCCCCGCGTAGACGCCGGAGGGAAAGGCCTCGTCGAGCACCAGAAAGCCCAGCACGAGCACGAAGACGGTCTCGATCGACAGCGCGGGGACGAACCGCGAGACGTCGCCGTTGACCAGCCCCCAGTAGTAGACGCCGTAGGCGATCGTCGAGACGACGCCGAACCCCAGCGCGATCGCGATCGGGACGGGCTCGGCGCCCGCCACTCCCTCGCCGCCGACCCCGGCGAGGCTATTGCGGATCGCGGGCCACTCGAGAGCGAGCCCGACGAGGACGTAGACGGCGTAGAAGGGGACGCAGTTGTAGATCGCCAGCGTCAGCGGGTCGTCGATCTCGACGCCGCTGACGATCTTCGAGAGCAGCGCGATCACGGCGTAGATCCCCGCGGTCAGGAGGGCGTAGAGGAACCAGGTCGAGATCACGGGCGGCTCACCCCTCGGAGGGAGCCGCGCGTTCGAAACCGATCGGTGCCGTGGCCCTCGAGACGGCCGCGCTCGTCGCGTTCCATCAGTTCCGACCGAGTCCCTCGAGTTCCAAGAGTATCCTGCAAGAAGTGTCGACTGTCACTTCGTCCCACGATCTCCGACAGGCCGTCCTCGAAACGGTGATCCGGACTCGTCCAGCGACCGTGGCCAACTCGAGCGCGCGGCGCCGTTCGGGTCGCGCGCTCGAGTCACGGGGGAGGGCAGGCCGACCGCGCGGCGCGGGGATCCCCGCGCCGCGTTGCGGATCTGGTGGACTGAAAGGGCGAACGACCGCTGTCAGGCGGTCGTGAGGGCTTTCTACAGGAAGCGGAACGTCTCGAGGTTCTTCGGCGCGAACGTCCGCATGTTGTAGTCGTGGTACAGCGCCGAGGAGAGGTCCTGCGTCGAGCGCTCGTCGCCGTGGACGCAGAGCACCTTCTCGGGACGCGGGTTCATCGTCTTCACGAAGTTCTCGAGGCCAGCGCGGTCGGCGTGGCCGGAGAAGCCGTCGACGGTCTCGACGTTCATGTTCAGCGAGAGCGTGCCGCGGCCGCCGCCGTTGCCCATCGCGCCGACCTCGCTGGTGGGAATCTCGTCCCAGCCGTTCTGGATGCGCCGGCCGAGGGTCCCCTGGGCCTGGTAGCCGACGAAGACCAGGGAGGAGTCCGGATCGGGGCCGAGGTGGCTCAGCCAGGACATGATCGGACCGCCGGTGACCATCCCCGACGTCGAGAGGATGATACAGGGCTCGCCGTCGGCGACGTCCTGGCGTTCCTCCTCGCCGCCGTCGATGTGGTTGAACTGCTCGGCGAGGAAGGGATTCTCGTCGTCGTGGAAGATCCGATCCCGCAGGTCGTCCCGGAGGTACTCGGGGTAGGTCGTGTGGATCGCCGTCGCCTCCCAGATCATCCCGTCGAGGTGGACGGGCATCTCGGGGATCTTCCCCGATCGCATCGCCTCCTCGAGGACGAGCATGATCTCCTGGGAGCGACCCACGGCGAAGGCGGGAATGAGGACCTTCCCGTCGCGGTCGTAGGCCTCGTTGATGACGTCGACGAGCTTTCGCTCGGAGTCCTCCTGGTCGGTCTGGTAGTCGTTGCGACCGCCGTAGGTCGACTCGAGCACGAGCGTCTCGACCCGCGGGAAGTCGTTGACGGCGCCGTTGAACAGGCGCGTGTCGTCGTAGTGGATGTCGCCCGAGAACGCGACGTTGTAGAGGCCGTCGCCGATGTGGAAGTGGGAGACGGCCGAGCCGAGGATGTGCCCGGCGTTGTGCAGCGTCAGTTTGACGTCGGGTGCGATGTCGGTGACGTCGCCGTACTCGAGCGGGATGGTGTGTTTGATCGCCTCGCGGACCATCTCGGAGTCGTACGGCGGGGTGCGCCCCTCCTTGGCGGCGACGTCGAGGTAGTCGAGCGTCAGCAGCCCCATCAGGTCGCGCGTGGGCTCGGTGCAGTAGATCGGTCCGTCGTAGCCGTACTTAAAGAGAAGCGGGATGAGCGCGGAGTGGTCGAGGTGGGCGTGGGTGAGCACGACCGCGTCGATCGTCTGTGCGCCCGCACCTAGCGCCTCGGGGGCGTGAAGGTACGGCACCTCGCCCTCGGCGCCGGGCTTGTCGCCGCAGTCGATGAGGATTCGGGTCTCGGGCGTCGAGAGGATGAAGGAGGCCCGTCCGACCTCGCGACAGCAACCCAGCGTCGTGATGCGGACGTACTCGTCGTCGGACATCTCCTCGCGGTGGATCTGACGACCCACGCGTTCCAGAATGTCCCGTCGGTCGTCCCGTTCCTGTTTGAGGAAGCTCCGGACGTTCGAGACCGTCGAGGACTCGATCGGCGGGGTTCGGACGACTTCGGGCGTCCAGCCGACGGTTTTCGTGATGTCCCGGAGCGTCGAGCCGTGACGGCCGATGACCATCCCGGGCTTTTCGGCCTCGATGACGACCTCGCCGGTGTCGGCGTGGAAGTCCAGGTCCGTGACGCCGGCGTCGTCGGGGATGACGTTCATGATCTCCTCGCGGGCCTCGTCGGGCCGCGAGAGGACGCTCGGGTCCGGACGGACGGTGATCCGCTTTCGCAGTTTGCTCGCCAGCTGTCGGACGAGGTCGCCCTGCTGGGCGAACTCCTTGGGGTCGCGCGTGTAGACGACCAGTTCGGGACCTTCGTACTTCACCGAGGAAACCGAGATATCGTTCGGTAACTCGCTCGTGATCTCTGCTTTCAAATCGTCGAGTTGCTGCTCTACAGTGCTCATAATCGCCAGTTATCGATTGCGTGAACTCGCCGACGTGGGGGACGTCGCAGCCGTCGAAACGAACGCACCACCGCGGGGACCGGGATCGCCGACGGCCCGTCGGTCGACGGCCGTCGCCCGCCGCAGTACTGAGGACCGCAAGCGACGGCACCGTCGGACGACGGAACTACCGTTCCGTCCGGTGTCTCGAGTCATCGTGTGGTGGTTCGCCCGATGAAGACGCTCCCAAGTCGGTTATCCTGGTTCGTGCGGGAAGATTCCAGGGAGAACCCGCTTACACGAGGCTATTCTTTGCGTGGTATAAAAGCCTTCGCAAAACCCAGGGTGGTTCGGGCCGAAGCGACCACATGCACCTCACGCCGAACCGCGTCGCCGCCGAGTACGAGTGGGTCCGCGGACGCGCCGACGCCGTCGTCCCGATCGTCAACGACGTGCGCGAGGACCTCGGATCGATCTTCGAGACCGACGTCGATCCCGTCACCGAGGCGGCCTACCGCGAGGAGGTCGACGCCGTCTTCGCCGACGGTGACCTCGCGGTCAACGTTGCCGCGATGGTCGCGATCCTGCGCGAGCTCGACGTCGACGGCGACTACCCCGGCTTCGTCGTCGACGAGATCCTCGGCCGCGAGCTGGCGGCGACGATCGCGGGTGCCCAACCCCTGCGGACGCTCGGCGAGGCGACGTTTCACTACGCCGACCTGCGGGTCCACGGCGACGAGAGCGAGAACGCCGGGGTCGACGACTGCGAGGCCGCGCTGGCCGCCGGCTTCCAGGAGCGACTGCCGGGCTGGAGCTGGACCGAACGGGAGAGCCCCTTCGGGGTCGAGTAGGGGTTACGCGACTTCCTCGCCGGAGCTCGCGTCGGTCGGGCCGTCGTCGCTTTCGGTTCCGTTCGCACCCTGCCCGCCGTCGTCGCTTTCGTCGTTCCTCTCGCCGTCCGGATCGCTCTCGTTGGCGTCGATCTCGCCGTCAGGGTCGACGTTGCCCCCTTCCGACCGCCGTTCCCGCTCCGCGAGGATGCGGTCGTAGGCCGCGCCCTCCGAGAGCGACGCGATCGATCCCCCGTTGAGTTCGTCGACGATCGTCCCGGCGTCGCCGTCGACTCGGTAGAGGCCGTACTCGGGACTCGCGTCCTCGATCGAGAGGCCGTCGTCGTCCTCGGCCCGGGTCTCGAACGCCTCGATCGCGTCCTCGACGAGTTCCTGCTGGCGCTGCTGGGCCTCGGTCATGTCGAGTTCCTCCTCGGCGACCCGCTCCCGGAGCTCCTCGATCTCCGCGGTGCTCGGGCCGACGACGGCGGTGAGAACGTCGCCGTGCTCGCCGCCGTCCCCGCCGTCGTTCAGCGGATTGACGTCGGTGCAGCCGGCCACCGTCGCGGCGGCGCTCGTTCCGGTAAGCTGAAGGAATCGGCGACGATCGTGTTCGCTGGTCATCGTAGTTCGAACGCGCCTGCCCACGAGAATAAGGGTTTTCGATCGCCGAGCCGTCACCGAGCCGACCCGCGTTCGGGCCCCTTTTCTCCCTGAACCGGTTACTCCGACGCGTGACATCCGGTACGCGACCCCCGCAGGCGACGACACTCGAGCACCCCGCCCTCGAGACCGCCCGGGAGGCGATCGCCGACGGCATCGACCGCGAGGCGATGATCACCGTCTTCGGACGATGCACCGTCGACTACGACGGTCGGGCCTCGAGCCGGCTCGAGGAGGGCGACCGCCACCTCATGCTCAAGCCCGACGGCGCGGCGCTGGTCCACACCGATGAGGGCCAACAGCCCGTTAACTGGCAACCGCCCGGCTGCGACCGCTCGGTTCGCTGCGAGGACGGCGCGCTCGTGATCGAGAGCGTGCGGTCCTCGCCCGACGAACGGCTGGTCGTCCGCTTCGAGCTGGTGGTGCAGGTTTCGACGTTCGCGGGCTCGGACCCGACCGAGATCGCGGTCGTCGGCACCGAGGAGGACCTCCGCCGGCGGATCCTCGAGGAACCCGGCCTGCTCGAGGAGGGGTTCACGCCGCTGGCGACCGAGCGGGACACGCCCGCCGGGGCGATCGACGTCTACGGCGAGGACGCGGCCGGGCGATCCGTCGTCGTCGAACTCAAGCGCCGACGGGTCGGCCCCGACGCGGTGAGCCAGCTTCGCCGGTACGTCGACGCCTTAGAACGGGATCTGCACGCTGACGCCTCGGTTCGGGGCGTCCTCGTCGCGCCCTCCGTGACCGACCGGGCCGATCGGCTGCTGGCCCGGCACGGCCTCGAGTTCGTCGCCCTCGAGCCGACCGATTGAGCTACGGCGCGTCGGTCCCCTCGAGCGTCGCGTCCGCGAGCACGTGGCCCTCCATCGCCTCCCGGAGGGCGTCGGCGTCGGTTTCGGAGCCGAGCTCGAGGGCGGTCTCGAGTGCGAAGACCGCGAACCGATACGTGTGCTCCCGGTCCGGCGGGCTCGGACCGCCGTAGCCGACCGCGCCGAAGTCGTTCGTTCCCTCCGTCGCGTCGGGGGTCCAGTCCTCGGGGATCGTCCCGATCTCCGGGGAGACGTTCCAGATGATCCAGTGGTCCCAGACCTTGCCCGCGGGCCCGACCGCGTCGGGGTCGTCCGCGATCAGCGCGAGCGACTTGGCCGCCTCGGGAACGCCCTCGATCTCGAGGGGCGGGTTGACGTTTTCCTCGTGATAGCCGTACCGATCGGGAATCCGTTCGCCGTCGCCGAACGCCGGGCTCGAGAGTGTGAGCGTCGCCATCGTTCGACGCTCCCACTCCGCCCACGAAGTAAGTTACAGGCGGAACAGCGCAATGTCACGGCCTTTAGGCCGTGGATACGCGTGTAAGCTTGATGACGCTTCGAACCGAAGACGGCAGTACCGGAGTTCCCATGTTGGGAAACGTCGTATTCGACGGCACCACGGCTTTGCCGTGACTTCCCGCGTGGTAACAAATCCGACTGAACCACTCCGCCACGTCCCGGCTCACGGGTCGGACGCGAATGGCGGCACCACGCGGGCTGAATACCCCGCTGGTGAGGACGAGCGGTATTCGGTCCGTTGACCCACTCGGCGCGTCCGAGGTGGAAGGCCCCATTGACAGGGCTGCACGCGCTGGAATCCACGCCCTCAGTCATAATTGGGCGGGTACTGTCGAAGGGAGGACGCGAAAGCGTACTTCGCTCCCGAGGAAACGCGCAATCTTGAACTCCGCTTCGCGGATTCCCGCGCCTAAAGTCGCGGGAGGATGTCAAACCGGAGCGCAGTAACATCGGTGTCAGCGCGGACTTATCCCGCTCGATCCGCTAGCGCTGGTGATGGCACTTGCCTCTCGACTCACGAGCCGCAGCGATAGCGACGACGAACCCCTCGAGCGCACCGAGACCGTCGCGGAGCCGACCGACGACGACGGATCGGTAACCGACTCCGCGCTCTTCCGCCTCGGGCGCGTCCTCTTCGGGGGCGTCCTCGCGTTCAACGCGATCGACAACCTGCGCAACCTCGAGGAACGCATCGGTTACGCCGAGTTCAAGGGCGCACCCGAGCCCGACCGCACCGTCCCCGCAGCGAGCGTCGGCCTGCTGCTGGGCGGGCTCGGCGTCGTCCTCTGGAAGCTTCCGGCCGCGGCCGCGCTCGGGATCGCCGGCTTCCTGGCCGGCACGACCCCGGTGATGCACGACTTCTGGAACCAGGACGATCCCGAAGAGAAACAGCAAGAGCAGATCCAGTTCCTGAAAAACACCGCGCTGTTCGGCGCCGCGCTCGCGTTCGCGCGAGTTGCCCGTCGCTCCGAGTAACGTTCGCTAACTGACTCGATTTTCGGTCGTTCGTTCACCTACTCCTCGAGCAGCCGCTGTAACCGATCGAGCTCCGTCAGCGCCTCGACTGGCGTGAGGTGGGCCAGCTCGAGCGAGCGGAGCTCGCTGGCGACGTCGTCGGGAAGCCCCTGACTCCCGCCGTCGGTCGAGGCCGGAACGTGGGACTCGTCCGCTCGTCCCGGCGGGCCTGACTGGGGGTCGGGCCCGTCGAGCGCCGACTCGTCCGCGTTTTCGGCGACGAGTTCCCGGGAGCGCTCGACGACCGCGGCGGGGACCCCCGCCGCGGTCGCGACCTCGACGCCGTAGGAGCCCGTCGCCGCACCGGGGGCGATCTCGTGGTGGAAGACCACCTCGCCCTCGCGCTGTTCGACCTCGAAGTGGAGCGTGAACGCGGCCTCGAGGTAGTCGGCCAGCTCGGTCAGCGGGTGGTGGTGGGTCGCGAACAGCGTCGGCGCGCCGACCTCGTCGTGGAGGTGCTCGGTGATCGCCTGCGCGATGGCCAGCCCGTCGGCCGTCGAGGTTCCCCGACCGACCTCGTCCAACAGGACCAGCGAGCGCTCGTCGGCCTCCCGCAAAATGGTCGCGAGTTCGTCCATCTCGACCATGAACGTCGAGCGCCCGCCCGCGATGTCGTCGCTGGCGCCGACTCGAGTGAAGATCCGGTCGACGGGTGAGATCCGGGCCGACTCCGCGGGGACGAAGCTGCCGACCTGCGCGAGAAGAACGATCTGGGCCAGCTGGCGCATATACGTCGACTTCCCGGACATGTTCGGCCCCGTGATCACCGCCAGCCGCCGATCGGGCGAGAGGACGGCGCCGTTGGGAACGAACGACTCCTGGGTGCGCTCGACGACGGGGTGGCGCCCGCCCTCGACGTCGATCTCGAGGTCGGCGTCGCGGTCGCGGATCTCCGGCCGGCAGTAGTCGTACTGGGCCGCGGCGGTCGCCAGCGAGACCAGGGCGTCGACCGTCGCCAGCGCGTCGGCCAGCGCCTGGACGCGCTCGACCTCGTTGGCGACCGCGCTTCGCACCTCGCAAAAGAGCTCGTACTCGAGTTCGTCCGCGCGCTCCTCGGCGCCGACGATCTCGTCCTCGCGGTCTTTGAGCTCGGGCGTGACGAACCGCTCGGAGTTCTTCAGGGTCTGGCGGCGCTGGTAGTCTTCGGGTACCGCCTCGAGGTTCGGGTTCGTCACCTCGATGTAGTAGCCGTGGACGGAGTTGTAGCCGACCTTCAGCGAGTCGATCCCCGTCCGCTCGCGCTCGCGGGCCTCGAGGTCGTCGATCCACTGCTTGCCGTCCCGCGCGGTTCCCCGGAGGTCGTCCAGATCCGCGTCGTACCCCTCCGCGACGATCCCGCCCTCGGTGATCTCGATCGGCGGGTCCGCGACGACGGCGTCGTCGATCAGCTCGCGGACGTCCGCGAGGGGGTCGAGGTCCTCGTGTAGCTCCCGCAGTCGGTTGCAGTCGGCGTCGGCGAGCAGCTCGCGGATCTCGGGGACGACCGCCAGCGTGTCCCGCAGCGAGCGCAGGTCCCTGGCGTTCGCCCGTTCGCGGGAGATCCGCCCGATCAGGCGCTCGAGGTCGTAGACGTCCCGCAACAGCTCGTGGAGGTGCTCGCGGGTCCGGACCGACCCCGTTAGCTCCTCGACGGCGTCGAGGCGGGCCTCGATCCGGTCGGGCTCGAGCAGCGGTCGGCGGAGCCAGTCCCGAAGCGCTCGCCCGCCCAGCGCGCTGGCGGTCTCGTCGAGGACGCCGATCAGGGTCGCGTCCTCGCGGGCCCGCACGGCGCGGGGTTCGAACAGCTCGAGGCTGCGCAGCGCGACGGCGTCTAACAGCAGGTACTCGCGGGGGTCGTACCGCGTGAGGTGGGTGAGATAGTCGAGGCGGGCGCCGCGATCGGACGCGCCGGCGTCCGCGTCGCTCTCGGCGCCCCCGCGGGCGTACTCGGCGTACTCGAGCAGGGCGCCGCAGGCCCGGACCTCGGCGTCGGCCGCTAGCAGGGCCTCTGGCTCGCCGAAGTACCCCGAGACGGTTTCGGTCGCGCGCTCGAGGGCGAACGCGTCGGGATTGAACGGCGTCACCATGCAGTCCTCGGGGAGGGGGTCGTCGCTCGCGTCGGGACCGACGACGGCCTCCGAGGGGGCGAACCGGCTCACCTCGTCGGCGATCGCCTCCCTCGAACTCGAGCTCGTCGCGAGAAAGTCGCCCGTCGAGACGTCCAGCAGGGCGACGGCGAGCTCCTCGTCGTCGCCGTCGCCGTCCCCCCGTGCCAGCGCGGCGACGAAGTTGTTGTCGTCGCCGGCCAGCAGCTCGTCCTCGGTGAGCGTTCCGGGCGTGATGACGCGGGTGACCGCCCGCTCGACGACGCCCGGGGACTCGCCGGGCTCCTCGATCTGGTCGGCGACGGCGACCCGGTAGCCGGCCTCGAGCAGCTCCTCGACGTACGATTCGGCGTTGTCGACCGGAATCCCAGTCATCGGGTACTCCCCCGTGCTGTCCTCGCGGCTCGTCAGTGTCACCTCGAGCAAGCGGGCGGTGCGCTCGGCGGCGCCGCAGAAGGTCTCGTAGAAATCGCCCACCTGAAAGAGCACGAGCGCGTCGTCGTAGCGCGCACAGAGGTCGTGGTACTGACGCATCATCGGCGTCAGCTCGTCGCGTTTCTCGGCCATCGCGTCTGGCGGGCCAAGCGCCGGATCCATACCCGCACTCGGCCGCTCGGCGGGGAAATAACTTGCTGGATCAGCGCTCGAGTTCGCGAGTCACCGTTCGAGATAGTGCTCGAGGTGGTCCTTGCAGCCCGGGTTGAACGACGCTTCACAGGCCGGACACCGCGAGTCCGAGTCGAGGTATTCGGGGGCCGTCAGCGTCGTCCCGCAGGCGCCACACAGCACCGACGGCTCGTCGAACCGCGCCTCGGGCCAGCCGACCGCGTCGTGGTCGGCGACGGCCGCGTGACAGCGAAAACAGGGGTAGTACCGCTCGCAGCAGGCAAACTGGAACGCGACGACGTCGCGCTCGCTGCGGTAGTGCTCACAGCGGGTGTCCGGGCCGACCTCGAGGCCGTACACGGCCGTCTCGCCGACGAGTCGCACGGTCGACTCGAGGACGGCCAGCGGCTTGGCGGTTTCGACGGAGCGTCGCGGAAAACGGTGGACTGGAGAGTGATCGACGGAGCGAGCCGGCGGCGATGGGCGCGCTACTCGAAGGCTTTCGTGTCGCCGCGGCGGTACCGTCCGAGTCGTCGGTACCCCTGGACGACGCCGTCCTCGTCGAGTTCGATCTCGTAGCGGCCGATGATGTCCTGGGTGTCGGGGACCGCCGAGCGCTCGACGACCTCGACGACCGCGCGCCAGCCCTCGTCCATCGGCGAAATCTCGCTGACGCCGTCGAACTCGTGGCCGACGAGCTTGCCCGCGGTTTCCCGGACCGTCTTCCGGATCGCGAGCACGCCGCCGAGCTGGTCGTCGGCGTCGACGTCCTCGGTGTCGACGTCCTCGGGGTCGGCGGCGTCCTCGTCGGCCATCTCCGCCGACTGGACGTCCCCTTCCTGGGTGTCGTCCTCGGCCTGCTCCTCCTGGTTGTCGTCCTGTTCGTCCTGCTCTTGTGCTGATTGGCTGTCGCTCACGGTCGGATCACTCTCGTCGTGTTGGTAACAGAACCCGTCCTCCTGGGCCGGACGGGAGCACCGCTGGCCGTCCCCGGTGCGCGCCCGGCACTGCTCTTGATCGGTCGTCTCGGCGTCGGCCATAGCTTACAGCGCGTCGGTGATCGTCTCTCGAAGGTCGTCGATCTCGTCGTCCTCGCCGGCGAGTTTCGGTGCCAGTACGTCGGTGAACACGTCCGCCAACAGCTCGTCGTCGACCTCGTCGGCGTCCGCCGCGAAGACGGTCAGCCCCTCCGCGGCGGTGATCGCCGCGCGGGTTCCGACGATGACGTCGAGTTCGTCCCGCAGCGTCCGGGTGGCGTCGACGACGCGCTCGACGGTCTCCTCAGGGGCGTCGACGTGGGCGGCGACGATCTCGCGTTCGGTCTCCGCGTCGTGGTAGTCGACGTGGACGCCGACGAACCGATCCAGCAGGGCGTCCTGCTGTTCGTGAACGCCCGCGTACTCGACGTCGTTCGAGGTGACGAGCAGCCGGAACTCGGGGTGGACGTCGATCGTCCGATCCTCGCCGTGTTTGCCCGGACGCTCGAGGACGCCCTCCTCGAGCACCGCCAGCAAGACGTTGTGGGCCGCGGGATCGCTCCGGGAGAACTCGTTGTACACGAGCGTCGCGCCCTCCTTGACCGCAACCGACAGCGGGTTGTCGACCCACCGCTCGCGGACGACCTCGGTCGTCTTGCTGACGCCGCTGACGAACTGGTCACGTTCCTCGTAGCGCTCGCCGCCGGAGTGGGTGCCCACGAGCTCGGCGGTGCCGACTGCCTCGTCACCGTTGAGCCAGACGACCGGGCGGCCCCGCTCCGCGGCCGCCGACAGCGCCAGCGCCGTCTTCCCACAGCCCGTCGGACCGATCAGGTGGACCGGCTGGCCGGCCTCGAGCCAGCCCGTGATCCGGTCTCGCACCGCGGTGACGGCGTTGGTCTCGACGAACGGGTCGGGGGCGATCTCCTCGGGACTCGTCAGCGTCGACGGGTCGGTGCCGTTCCCGCTTCCGCCACTGGTTCCGTTGGACGCGCGTCGCTTCTTCGCTTGTTTCTTCGCCTTCCGGCGCTTCTTCTTGCTGCGATCCGACCTGATCTTCCGGCCGCGAACCTTTCGGTCCCGCGAAGACGAATCCCCCATGTCGGTTACTCGGCGGACTGCGGCGAGGACTCGGGTCGCTCCTCGATCTCGAGCTCCTCGAGCTCCTCGAGATCGCCCTCCGCGGTGGCCTGTTCGATTTTCGATATCTCCTCCGCGTAGTGGAGGAAGGTGTCGACGGAGGCGACGACGACGCGGGCCTCGATCGTCAGGAGTTCGATCCCGACGACCGAAACGCGTGCCCAGACGTCGATGACGACGCCCTTGTCGAGTACTCGGTCCAGCACTTCCGCGAGACTGGAGGCGTCAGGTCTTCGTTGGGATGCCATTGTAACCGGCCGTTCTCGCGCGACCCGTAACAGTACTGTCGCTGCGCATGCAAGCTAGCGGAAGGCGGTGGGGGGTACTCGCCGACACTGCGTCTGCAAGCAGCACCATAACGCGCGCGGGCGCCGTACCCCGAGCTACGAGTTGTCGATCCAGTGGGGTCTTATCTTATGGTATGGACACACGCCTCGTTCCGAGCATCGAGACGGCCGCGTCGACGGACGGTGGTGCCGTCGTGAGCCACAAGTACGTCTACGGCGTCGTCGAGGCGAGCGACGACGTCGAGTTCGAGACCGACGCGGTCGGTGACGCGGATCGGGTCTACACCGTTTCCCACCGCCGCTACGCCGCGGTCGTCTCGGACATCAACACGACCGAACCCGAAGAGACCGACGAGGACGCCCAGCGCCACGACGACGTGCTCCGGGAGATCATGGAACACGACGGCGGGCAAACGATCGTCCCGATGCGGTTCGGGATGGCCTTCGAGGGCGACCGCGAGCTCAAAAACGTCCTGCGAAACGCCCAGCCCGCCTTTCGCCGGGCGCTGCGGGATATCGACGGCAAGATCGAACTCGGGCTCAAGCTCGTCGAGGAGGAAGACGCCGAGGTCGACCGGGAGGCGATCGTGGAGGACGTCGCCGACGTCCTCGAGCCGATCGCCGACCAGTCGGTCCCGAACGACCTGTTCAGCGATCGGCTGGTGTTCAACCGCTCGTACCTCGTCGACGAGGACGACCGGGAAGCCTTCGACGACGCAGTCGCCGACCTCGAGGACCGATACGAGGACCGACTCATGGTCCGGTACACCGGACCGTTCGCACCGTACAGCTTCGTCGACGTCAAGATCGGCGCCCAGTAACCATGTTCGTGCTCGACGACCTCCTGTTTCGACCGTTCAT
Source organism: Natronococcus sp. JC468 (assembly GCF_012163165.1). NCBI lineage: Archaea > Methanobacteriati > Methanobacteriota > Halobacteria > Halobacteriales > Natrialbaceae > Natronococcus > Natronococcus sp. JC468. The sequence continues at coordinate 15,892 of NZ_JAAVUO010000012.1, read as the reverse complement.
CGGCATCGTCGACGCGTTACACTCGATCGCGCTCGACGAGCTGTACGATCTCGACGAGCTCGAGGACCAGCTCAAGGAGAACCAGCTGCTGTACGAACTCGGCGAGCGCTCCGAGTCGGAGTACCGCGAGCGCAAGGAGGAACTCGAGGAGGAGATCGAGATCGCTCGCGAGGTCCACGAGCGATTCTCGAGCGGCCGTGTAGAGGTGAAACGATAATGTCCAACCACGCGAACGATCCGACCGAACCGAACGACGACCGCAGCGACTCCGACCACTGGCTGACCAGCCTGCTATCGGCGCTCGAGCGCGGCGACGCGTCGGTGACCGGTCGCCGACGCAGGAGTTCGACGCGCCTGAACTACGACGTCTCGATCGGCTCCGGACTCGACCGAGCGCTCGACAAGGTGCGGACACCGATCGACGACGATCGACTCCGGAGACGACCGCGCCGCCGTCCCTCCTCGCCGGACGGACACATGACCTCGCGGCACCACGAGGAGGAACTGCTCGTCACGGCCGACGTCGGCGGCGCCGACTCGGACGACGTCACGGTCGGGTTCGACGGGGACGAGCTCGTCGTCGCCGTCTCGAGGAGCGAACTCGACCGGGTCGAGGTTCCGTGGGCCGAACGAACGGCGACGGCGTCGTTCAAAAACGGCGTCCTCACGGTCGTCGTCGAGCCGACGGAGGAGCGGCGATGAGCGAGGAGGAAGAGCCCTTCGAGGAGCTGCTCGAATCGGGAGAGTCGAGCCTCGAGCACCTCCAGACGGTACTCGAGGACGTCGACGCACCCGAGGAGCTCGGCGACGACGAACTCGAGGGGCTGCTCGGCGACGTCGACGCGCTCGTCCGGGTCGCCCGGGAGACCGCGGAGCTGGTCGAGGCGCTCGACCTGAGCGAGCTGCCGGAAGCTGTCGACGGCGAGGAGCTGCTCGAGGCGATCGAAGCCGGCGAGATCCCCGACGCCGTCGCCGAGGAGGAAACCGGCGCAAGCGACGTCATCGACCTCACCCAGCTGTTCTCGGCGCTCGATCTGCTGAGCGTGTGGGACGCGGCGGATCTGACCGACATCTGGGAACAAAAACGCGAGCTCGACGAGGCGACCGACGCGCTCGGCGACGGCGAGGACGACGGCGCCCTCGAGGACGCCGCCGAGACGGTCGTCGACGAGGGCACCGATCTGGTCGGCGGCGACGACGGCGACGGGTTCCTCGACGAGGTCGATCCGAAGGAGGCCACGATGGAGGCGTTCGGGACGCCCGACGTCGAGGATGATCCCGAGGCCTACCAGGTGTTCATCCAGCAGCAGGCTATGCGGGGCATCGACGCCTTCCGCGGCGCCCTGCTCGAAACCCACGAGACGTTCCAGAAGCTCTACGAGACTAACCGGGAGAAGATGCGCCGGGAGGACACGAGCCCGTCCTCGCGGAACCCGACCGCCGCGTCGACGCTGCCGATCGAGCGACGGGACGTTGGCACCAGCGACACGCGCCACTCGACGGTCCCGAAACAGGTCAAGCTCTCGACGGCGCCGACCCGCAAGCGCATCTACGGGCGCCGGTTCGAGCTCGAACTCGAGCGAAAACGACGCCAACAGAACGATGACTGAGATCCTACCCAGCAACCGGACGGAACGAGCGGCGACTGCCGCCCGGGCACCGGGCGCCGACGCCCGCGCTCGGTCGAGACACGTAGCGGGGTCGGACCGACGGTCGACCCGCGGCGACGGAGGTGGTCGCCGTGGTCGATGAGTTCCAGCCCAGCCGCCAGAAGGCCGACCTCGCCGAGGTCGTCGAGATGCTGCTCGACAAGGGGATCGTCATCAACGCTGACATCGCCGTCTCGATCGGCGACACCCAGCTGCTGGGGGTCCAGCTCCGGGCCGCGATCGCCTCCTTCGAGACGGCGGCGAAGTACGGCCTCGAGTTCCCCGAGGGGACGGACATGCAACGGCTCGCCGAGGCCGTCGATGACCCCGAACTCGCCGCGGAGCGCCAGTCGACCGCCCCGATCGATCCGACCCGCGGCGTCAACGTGACGGCCGAGTCGGACGCCGACGAGGGGAGCGGATCCGCTGGCGGCGGGGCCGACTCCGACGGCGAGGACGAGGACGAGGACGTCGCGGCGCCCGACCACCCGGGTCTGAGTCCGGACCCCGATCGGCCGACCAGCGGCGGGTTCGACCTGCTCAGCGACGACGCCGAGGACGCCGACGACGAGGGCGACGAATCGGAGTCGACGGCGAACGACGACGAAACGGAGGGGGAGGACTGAACCGTGTCCACGATCGACGTCGGCGACGGCGAGAACGCGCGCGACGGGCTGATGACCCTCGTGATCGCCGTCGTCGAGATCCTGATCGAGGCCCTCGAGGGCGAGGCCGTTCGACGCATGGAGTCGGGCGATCTCACCGACGAGGAGATCGAACGGCTCGGGACCCAGCTCGCGACGATCGAGGACGAGATCGACCAGCTCAAGGCCGACGAGGGGATCGAGGACGGCGTCGAGGACCTCCGCGACGACCTGGACGGGCTGGTCTCGGACGCGATCGAGCAGCTCCAGGGGGAGACGACCCCGACCGACAAGCCCGGCTACTCCGTCTTCGGAGGTGACCAGCCGTGAGCTCCGACGAGCGCGATCTCGAGGGCGACCCCGAACCGGTCGTCGACGCCGACGACGTCCCCGAGATCGAGGAGGGGCGGTACCTCTACTGTCTGGTTCGGGCCGAGGAGGACGCCGCCCTCGAGATCGAGGGAATCGACGGCGAGCCGGTGTCGATCCTCGTCGAGGACGGAATCGGCGCGGTCGTTCACGCCTGCGAGGGGATCTACGACTCGGCCGATCTCGCGCAGGTCAAACGCTGGCTCGTGCGCCACCAGACGGTCATCGACGAGGCCAGCGAGCGGTTCGGGACGCCGATCCCGTTCCAGTTCGACACGATCCTCCGGGGCGACGACGAGCGCGTCCGGGAGTGGATCGACGGCGAGCGGGCGACCCTCGAGCGCGCGCTGTCGGGGCTGGCCGACCACTGGGAGTACCGCGTCGAGGTCGTCGAGGTCGACCCCGTCGACGACGAGGCGCTGATCGAGCGCGACGATCGGCTGCAGGAGCTTCGCGCAAAGATCGACGACTCCGAGGAGGGGACGGCGTTCCTGCTCGAGAAGAAACTCGAGCAGCGCCTGGCCGCGGTGCGGGCGAACCGCCGGGAGTCGGCGACCGACGACCTCGAGCAGCGCCTGGCCGGCGAGGCCCGGGAGGTCCACTCCCTCGAGCGCTCCCCGTCGGCGTCGCTGTCGGACGAGGTCGCCGACGACGGCGATGGCGACGGCGGCGAGACGCTGTGTCGGCTCACGCTGCTGGCCCACGAGGACGACGAGGGGGCGATCGGCTCGATACTCGACGACGTGGCGGCGACCGACGGGCTCGAGGTCCGCTTTACGGGGCCGTGGCCGCCGTACACGTTCGCGCCGGAGCTGGGCGGCGACGGAACGGAGGGGAGCGGATCGTGAAGCCGCAAAACGACGAGGACGCGCTGGTCGACCTGCTCGACGTCGTGTTGCGCGACGGGGCTATCTTGCGTGCGGACGTGATCGTTTCGGTCGCGGACGTACCGTTGATCGGAATCAAACTCTCGGCGGCGATCGCCGGAATGGAAACGATGACCGAGTACGGACTGTTCGAAAAATGGGACGTCGATCGCCGTGCCAGGGCGGTCGAACGCAGACGGTACGGGCGGCAAAGCGAGGACGGGACCGAATCGATCACCGTCAACGGCCGCGAGCGAGACGAACTCGAGTAGCGGTACGGCGGCCGTCGCCCCCTCCTCCGGGGGCGACCGGTCAGGCGAACGTCGGCCGCTCGGTCGTGAGTTCGACCTCGCCCGAGACGGACTCCTCCTCGCGAGCCTCGTCGTAGACGTACTGGCCGGTGCCGCCACACAGCGTGCACTCGTAGTTCTCGGAGATCTCGTTGATCATCTCGCCGTCCTCGAAGTAGACGCGGCTCTGGACGATCTGCAGGAACTGGGGTGTCTCGCAGTTGGCACAGGTGATCATACCCGGGAGGTAGCCGTGATCGGTTGTAGTTATCCGGCTTGTAACCGACGAGACGCGGCGACCTATGCAGGTCTTACTCGTCGATCGAAGCCGAGCCCTGCGACGGTTTCGGCCGCCGACGTTCCGGGTCGCTTCGGCCGCGATCGGCGTCCGAGTAAACGCGTCATAATCGCCGGACTGCACCGCGATCGTTCGGATCGTCGCGCTCGTCTTAGTAACCGGACAAGCGTCGATGTACGGCGGCGGAACTGACGGTACCGGAGTCTTTCCGCGGGCAGTCCCGGCTCGAGACGGGAGTCCTTCGGGACGGGCGGACGCTCGGCGACCGACGCTCCCGGTATCGAACGCGGCTCCGTCGGATCGACCGTCTCGGTTGCACCCTCGCTGTGCCGACGCCGGTAGACGAACCGACGGACTCGTCGTAGCCGCCCGCTACGGAGGTGTTATCCGGTTCCTGCCGAGAGTTCACCCGCGCTACCGCACGACAAGACGACGCATAACAATGGTCCTCTCGGCCGTCTCCTCGGTCGCGGGGATTCCCCCCCGCCGGGTACGCGCTCGGCCCGGACGCCGACGCGCCGATCAACCGATCGCGTGCGGTCGTGCCCGGACTCGACGCGGACTCGCCCCCGCCTCGAGTACGCTCATGTCTCTCACGCCAGGGTGGGCTCCCGCCCCCACCCGGTTCCCACGCCCTCGAGCGCGGGCTCTAGAACTCGGTGACGACCGGAATTCCGACCGTCCCGTAGTCGTCCATCGCGGCGAGTGTCTCCGGGAGCTCCTCGAGCGAGAGGCGCTCGCCGACGATCTTGCTCGGCTCGAGGGTTCCGTCCGCGATGAGTCGGAACAGCTCCTCGTAGCGAACCAGCGGCATCCCGAACGAGCCCCGGAAGTCGATCTCGCCCATCGTCATTGCGTCGACCGGCAGGGGGATCTCGCCGCCCTCCTCGTCGGTGGTGAGCCCGACCTGTACGTGCGTGCCGCGCTTGGCGAGGCTGCCGACCGAGTTGCGACAGGTCTCGGCGATTCCGAGTGCGTCGATCGAGATATCGGCGCCGCCGTCGGCGAGCGCTTTCACCTCGCTGGCGGGGTTGTCTGCCGCGGCGGCGTCGACGGTGTCGACCGCGCCGAGTTCGCGTGCGCGCTCGAGTTTGTCCTCGCGGACGTCGACGGCGATCGGGTGGGCGCCGAGCGCGCTCGCGATGTGGATCGCCGAGAGTCCGACGCCGCCACAGCCGTGGACGGCGACCCGATCGCCGGCCCGCAGCTCGGCCCGATCGGCCAGCGCGTGGTAGGCGGTCATGAACCGACAGCCGAGCCCGGCCATCTCCGCGAACCCGACGTCCTCGGGCAGCTTCACGCAGTTGAAGTCGGCCTCCCGAACCGGGAACGCCTCGGCGAACGCACCGGGAGCGACGCTCGCGAATCCCAGCGGAATCACCGTCTCGCAGACGTTCGCCCGACCGGTTCGGCAGTGCCGACAGCTGCCGTCGCCGAGGTGGAAGGGGACGGTGACGCGGTCGCCTTCCGCGAGCGTTTCGACGTCCTCGCCGACCGCCGCGACGACGCCCGCGGGTTCGTGACCCAGGATCTGTCCCGGCTGGGCCTGCGCGCCGACCCAGCTCCAGTCGCCCTGCCAGGCGTGCCAGTCGCTCCGGCAGACCCCGCAGGCCGCCGTCTCGACGACGACCTGGTCGGGTTCGGGCTCCGGGTAGTCGACGGTCTCGATCGAGAGCGGTTCGCCGTAATCCTCGAGCACTGCGGCTCTCATGTGCCGGAAGTACACACACCACGCACAAAAGTGTAAGCGCCGCGATCTATCGCTCGGGGCCGCCCCATAGCGGCGCCGAAAAACGGCTGAACGCGCCTCGAGTCGGTTGCGGCGACATTCATCCAGAATCCGCGCTCGAGGAATCAATTGATTAATACCTCCCAACTCCCTCTACCGTAGATGTGGCACCCGATATTACGCTGATGAACAGCGGGATCAACGGCCTGGATGAGATCCTCAACGGAGGGCTCGCCAAGGGGCGGATGTATCTCGTCCACGGACAGCCCGGCACCGGGAAAACGCTGCTCGGGATGCACTTTCTCGAAGAGGGGCTACAGAACGACGAGACGGTGCTGTTCATCCACGGAGAGGAGTCCAGGCGGGAGATCCTGGCCAACGGCGAGGCGGTCAGTATCGACATCAGCGACGCCGAGTTCCTCGATCTCGGCCCGGAATCGGACTTTTTCACCGACGACGACTCCTACGATCTGGTCGAACCGAGCGACATCGAACGCGACCGCTACACGAAACGGATCCACGAGGCGATCAAGGAGATCAATCCGTCGCGGGTCGTCCTCGATCCGATCTCGCAGCTCCGGTACGTCGAGGCCAACGAGTACCAGTTTCGCAAGCGGATCCTCTCGTTTATGCGGTTTCTCAAACAACACGAGATCACCGTCCTCGTGACGGCGACGCTGTACTCGGAGCCGGAGTACGACACTGAGCTTCGCTCGCTCAGCGACGGGATCGTCAAGCTGACCCGCGGCGAGGACGGACGCCGCGTCGAAGCGACGAAACACCGCGCGCTCGGGCAGCGGGGCGGCGACCACGGGATGGAGATCCGCGAGACCGGGCTCGAGATCTTCCCCCGTCTCATCCCCGAGCCCCACGAGCACGCGTTCACGCCCGAGCTGATCCACTCGGGAATCGACGAGCTCGACGAGCTGCTCGGCGGCGGGTTCGACCAGCGGACCGTCACCTTCATCAGCGGACCGACCGGGGCCGGAAAGACTTCGACGGGTACGCAGCTGCTCACCCAGGCCGCCCGTGACGGGCTCAACTCCGCGATCTACCTGTTCGAGGAGAACCTGGAGACGTTCACCCACCGCTCGGAGGCGATCGACATCCCGGTCACGGAGCTTCGCGAGGACGGGGCCCTCTCGGTGACCGAGGTCGAACCGCTCGCGCTCTCGAGCGAGGAGTTCGCCCACATGGTCATCGATCAGGTCGAGACGGCAGAGACCGATATCGTGATGATCGACGGGATCGACGGGTACACGATCTCGATACAGGGCCACCAACAGGACCTCGTCCGGGAGCTTCACGCGCTGGCGCGGTATCTCAAAAACAAGGGTGTCACCGTCATCATCACCAACGAGATCTCCGAGATCACCGGGATCTCCGAGGCGACCAACAACCAGCTCAGCTACATCGCGGACAACATCGCGTTCGTCAGCTACGTCGAGATGGACGGGAGCCTGCGAAAGGTCATCGGCGTCCTCAAGAAACGAACCGGGGACTTCGAGAAGACGCTCCGGGAGTTCGAGATCACCGGCGACGGCATCTACGTCGGCGAACCGTTGACCGGGCTCCACGGCATCCTCCAGGGATCGCCGATGACGCAGACGATCGGGACCGACGCAAACGAATGACGGAATCACACCGCAGTCCGAGTTTACGAGTGCACGCATGAGCAGACCCGACCGCACGGAGACGATCCAGGTGCTCATCAACGACGACGGGAACCGCGCTGCGGTCCGGGAACTGCTCGAGGACCGCTACGCGGTCGAGACGAAGCGATCGGTCGAGGACGCCGATCTCTACCTCGTGGACGACTACTCCTTTCACGACTACCACGACCCGCTTCGTGAACGCGTCGCTGAGAGCGACCCGGTGTTCTGTCCCGTCGTCCTCGTCCGTCGCGACGACGACCACCACGCGGTGCCGCTCCCGAACCCCCGCGAGCGCGACTCCCCGCTGTTGATCGACGACATCGTCGAGGCGCCGATCGATCGGACGCTGCTCTACCGGCGACTGAACACGCTGCTCGTGCGGCGAAACCAGTCCCAGGAGCTGATGCACTACGTCTCGAAACTCGAGGAGTCGAACCGCTCGCTCGAGCAGTTCGCCTACGCCGCCAGCCACGACCTCCAGGAGCCGTTGCGGATGGTCTCGAGTTACCTGCAGCTGATCGAACAGCGCTACGAGGACGACCTCGATCGGGAGGGGCGGGAGTTTCTCGGGTACGCGATCGACGGCGCCGATCGGATGCGGGACATGATCGAGGGACTGCTCCAGTACTCCCGGGTCGATACACGGGGGAGTCCGCTCGAGCCGATCGATCTCGACGACGTCCTCGACGAGGCGCTGGCTGATCTCCGGATGAAGGTCGACGAACACGACGCCGAGATCGAGGCCGAGTCGCTCCCGCGGGTCCGCGGCGACGAGGATCAGCTCCGGCAGGTCTTCCAGAACCTGCTGTCGAACGCGATCGAGTACAGCGACGACGAGCCCACGCGGGTACGGGTGACCGCCCGGCGCCGGGGACCGAAGTGGGAGGTTTCGGTGTCGGACAACGGCGTCGGTATCGATCCGGAGGACCAGGACCGGATCTTCGAGCTGTTCCAGCGGCTCCACAGCCACACGGAACACGACGGCAGCGGGATCGGGCTCGCGCTCTGTAAACGGATCGTCGAGCGCCACGACGGGCGGATCTGGGTGGAGTCGAACGACGAGTCGGGCTCGACGTTCTCGTTTACCCTTCCGGCGGTCGACGCCGGAGAGGCGTGACCGTCGCTGCTCGCGACGGAACCGACGGCGCTCGGTTTCGTCTCGACCCTCTCGAGTCCGAATGGGAAGGCGCTTTAGGGAGCGGTCCCTGCTCGGGAACGATGAAGCGACGTCGCATCCTGGCCGCCGGTGGAGCGCTCGTCGGAACGGCCGCCGTCGGCGTGGCGAGCCGATCGACGGGCGAACACGATCTGGTGGCGAGCGCGCGCCGATCCGACGGCGACTACGAGGCGAGTACGGAGGCGCTCCTTTCCGGAACGGTCCACGAGACGCCGCTGTACGAGATCGACGCTCCGGCGGACGGTCCCACCGCGATGGTTTTCGGGGGCATCCACGGCGACGAGTACAACGGGATCGACGTCGCCCGCGAGGCGACCGAGTGGGTGCCGGACGCCGGACGGCTCGTCGTCGTTCCCGAAACCGACCGGGTCGCGGTCGAAAACGACGAACGAGAGGGTCTCGAGGGAGACCTGAACCGCCAGTTCCCGGCCGACGGCGAGCCGACGAGCGAGCTCGCCGCCGGCATCTGGGACGCCGTCGAGCGCCACGATCCCGACGTCGTGCTGGATCTCCACCGATCGCTCGGGCTCTACGGCGTTCACCGGCAGTACGTCGGACAGGCGATCTTCCACTCGCCGAACGCGGCGGGGGACGCCCTCGCGGCGACGCTCAACGAGGACGCGGTGCCGTGGTACCTCCCGCTGCATCGCTTCGTCGCCAACGAGAGCCACCTCTCCGGGCCGCTGCTGTTCCACAAGGCCGCGCGCGAACTCGACGCCGCGTCGTACCTCTTCGAGACGACGGACTTCATGCTCGATCGCGAGACGAAAAACGAGATGACCCGTCTCGTCACCGCAGCCGCGCTCGAACGCCACGGGCTGCTGGAGGGACGATGACGGCGCCGTCGCTTCGCCGCGTGCTGGTCGCGCCCGCGACGATCGCGACCTACCTCCTGTTGGTCGTCCCGCTCGCGCTCGGCTGGCTCAAGACGTCGCTGCTGTCGCCGCTGGCGCTACCGGGATATCTGCTCTACACGATCGGCTCGGCGATCGGCAACCTCGTCGCCCCCCGCTTCGAGCTCTGGGCGTACTGGATTCCGTTTCTGACCGGCTGTTACGCCGTCTCCGTCGCGGTCGGCTACGCGTACGAGCGCCTAACCACATAGTTGCGACACGGCGACCGCCGCCGTCCTCGTCCCGTCTCCTCGCGTCAACTCCGCTCCCCGACGACCCGCCGCCGTCCGCTAAATGAGAATTGCTAGCAATGCTTATGGTGTGTGATCTCATAGCTCCGCGTGTACACCGACATGTCATCCAGGTCCCGACCGACCCGATCGACCACCCTCTCGCTATCGCACAAGGAGCAGTGGACGCTCCACCACGTCCTGCTCCACCGGATCGAACAGGAGGAAACCGCCGCCGACGCGACCGACGTCGACTCGCCGTCCCTCGAGCTGTTTCAGGCGTTCGATACGATCGACGACGGCCGGCTTCGGTTCACGGAGCCGCAGCTCGAGGCGGTCCAGCGCACACTCGCCACGTATCAGCGATCGACCGGGTGGTGGGAACTCGAGCGGAGCGAGCTCGAGTCGCTGCTCGAACGCGTCGCGACCGCGCTCGAAGTCGATCGGCTGCCGGCGGACTGAGCGGCGCGACGGCTCCGAGCGACGATTCTTCGGTTCGCACTCGAACTTCGCGAGGGGCGCCCGAAAACGAGACGGCTCGAACCGAACGGGTAGCGTCCTCGAGGCGGTCTAACAGTCGACCGGCAGATCGTCGACCGTTCGGTCGTCGCTGAGGTCGTAGTCCTCGCCGGCGCCGATACCGCCGCTCGAGTCGGAGCTCCCGTCGCTCGAGTCGTCGGTGTCGTCCTCGGTATCGTCGTCGGAGGTCTCCTCGGTATCCTCGGAGTCAGTTTCCTCGGTGTCCTCGGAGTCGGAGTCCTCAGAGTCGGAGGTATCCTCGGCGTCCTCGGAGTCAGTACCCTCGGAGTCGTCGTCGGTTTCGTCCGCATCGGCGTCCTCGCCGTCGGCCTCCTCGACGTCCGATTCCTCCTTGGGCTCTTCGACCTCGTCGTCCGTCTCGGTCTCGTCGGACTCCTCCTCGGCGCCGTCCTCGTCGTCGGACGTCTCGCCGTCGGGGGCGTCCTCGAGACGGCTCTCGATCCAGTTGAGGATCGCCTGGGTGCCGTGGTGGGGCGCGGTCGTCTCGCCGGCCAGCTCGAACTGGGGCGTGAAACTGACGCCGTCGTCGTCGGCGATCTCGGCGATCCGCTCGACCGCCGCGTCGTACTCGCCGGCCTCCGCGCGGTCGACGCAGGACTCGGCGTTCGTCACGTCGGCCGAACGCGCGCGGTCTTCGAGTTCGTCGTAGTCGACGTATCCCGACGGCGAGTTCGCGTACGTCTCGGAGACGAACTGCCAGTAGCTGCTCGAGTCCTCGTTCCAGATCGCGAGTCCGACGGCCGCGAGCCGCGGATCGCTGTCCGAGATGTAGTGCTGCGAGGTGTCGCCGGGCTCGTACGCGAGGTTACAGAAGCGGACGTTGAGCCGTCCCGTAACGACGAACTCCTCGACGATCTCCTGGAGGTTGCCGGAGACGAAATCCTGCGTGTAGGGACACTTGAAGTTGCCGTAGACGGTCGCCGTCGGCGCGTCGGCGTTCGTTCCGATCGTCGGATACGTGCGTTCGTCGGCATCGTCCGGAACCGGGACGGCGTCGTCGGACGCCGTGCCCGCGGACCCGACCCCAGCGAGTCCGAGCAGCGAGAGGGCCCCCGTAGCTGTCAGTACGCTTCGACGTGTCGTCTGCGACTTCCGTGACATCGACTCCTGGTCCGCAGGGGAGACGTATAAACGGATTCAGCCGTTCTGTACGCTTCCCCGGAATTTACGAAGGTTCCGCCCGTTCCAGACATCTCTCGGAATCGCAACCGATTACCGTACTGTTTCAGCTTCGTCAGCGACCGCTCAACTACGATCGCTAATCGCAAGACGGCGCCGTCGTTCGCTCTCGAGAACGATTACTCCGACCCCAGTTCGAGTTTCGATTTTCGAATTGATGTAAGTACGACGGGCGGTCGCGGCTAATTCAACTTTCAACGGTACACACTGTCACTCGAGGACGAGAGACGCGCGATCGAACACCACGAACTGACGCCCGCTCGCGGGTCGATCGGTTCGCCTCGTCTGAATGATCAGTCACCCCCCGACTCGAGCGGGTCGACCTCGGCACCGCCTCGAGGCGGGTCGACGGTCGACCGAACTGCGGCGGAGTCCGTGTCGTCGGCCTCGGGACGGATCACCGCGCGTCCCGCCCCGAGTTGAGCACGACGAGGAGGCTGCTGAGCCCCATCAACACGGCGGCGATAAGCGGATTGATGTACCCGAGGACGGCCAGCGGGATCGCCACGGCGTTGTATCCGAGCGCCCAGCCGAGGTTCTGGCGGATCCGCCGGCGCGTCGAGCGCGAGATCGAGAACACCGTCGGGATCGCCTCGAGGTCGTCGTCCAGAACGACGACGTCGGCCGCGTCCATCGCAAGGTCGGTCCCGCCCTCGAGGGCGATTCCCATGTCGGCGCGGGCGAGCGCCGGCGCGTCGTTGGTGCCGTCGCCGATCATCGTCGTCGTCCCCTCGGCTCGGAGCCGACGGACGATCGCCTCCTTCGACTCCGGCCGGACGTCGGCGAACACCTCGTCGACGTTCGGGTGGTCACGGAGCCACCGGGTCGCGCGCTCGTCGTCTCCGGTGAGTACCACGATCCGTCGATCCTCGGCGGACAATTCGTCGACGACCTCCGCCCAGCGCTCCCGGCGCTCGGCGCGGATCGCGACGACGCCGCGGACGACGCCGTCCCAGCCGACGACGGTGGGATGGAGCCCGCGCTCGCGGGCCGACTCGATCGCCTCGGCGAAGCGGTCCGGCAGAACCCACCCCGACGATCGGAACGCCGACGGGTTGCCCACGCGAACCCGACGGCCGTCGACGAGCGCCGAGACGGACCGGCGCTCGCGCTCGAACGCCTCGACGGTTCGGTCCGGCGGCCCGCCTGCCGCGGCGACGATCGCGTCGGCGATCGGGTGGTTCGACCGCGCCTCGACGGCCGCCGCCTGCTCGAGGACCGTCTCGGCGTCGTCCGCGACCGTCGACTCGACGGTCATCTCGCCGGTCGTCAGCGTCCCCGTCTTGTCGAAGACGACGATCTCGGAGTCGGTAATCCGCTCGAGGACGTTCGGCGAGAGGACGACCGTGCGGTTCCGGGCCGCCCGATCGCTGCCGGCGGCCAGCGCCAGCGGCGTGGCGATCCCGAGCGAACACGGACACGAGACGACGAGGACGGACAGCCCGATCAGCAGGGCCGACTCCGGCGGGCGCCCGGCAGCCAGCCAGCCCGCGGTCGCGATCGCCGCGACGCCGACGATCAGCGGGACGAACGCCACGGCGAACGCGGTGACGAGCCGCTGGGCGCCCGCGTCGGTGCTCTGGACCTCCCACAGCAGTTCGACGAGTCGGTCGAGCGTGCTCGAGGCGTCGTCGTCGACCTCGACGACGAGGGAGCCGTCGACGACCGTCGAGCCGCCGATGACGTCCTCGCCGACCGACGCCGAGCGCGGGATCGACTCGCCGGTAACCAGCGCCTCCTCGACCGTCGCGGACCCGTCGACGACCGTCCCGTCGAAGGGGATCCGGTCCCCGGCGTTGACGAGGACGCGGTCGCCGCCCTCGCACTCCGTCCGAGAGACCTCCGAGATCGAGCCCCCGTCCTCGAGCACGCGGACGGTCTCGTCGCGGGCCGCCGCCAGGTCGGCATGGGTACCGACGGCCCGCCGTTTCACCTTCGACTCGATGCGGTTGCCGACGGTGACGACGACGAGGATCATCACTGCGACGTCGAAGTAGAGGTGACGCTCGCCGAGCAGGAAGGCCGCGACCGAGTAGCCGTACGCCGCGAGCACGGCGATCGCGACGAGCAGGTCGACGTTCGGTCGGCGAACCGCGAGGCTGACGGCCGCGCTCCTGAAGATCGGGTAGCCGATCCCGAGCACGATGAGCGAGCTCCAGACGGTCAGCGGCACGAACACCATCATTCGGATCGTCGACCCGTAGAGGAACGACTCCGGGTAGATCCCCAAGTACGTCGGGTAGATGAACAGGAGGTACGGCGCCATAACCGGCATCGCGAGGATGACGGCCAGCGCCGTCCGGTACCGCTCGAGCGTGGATCGGTCCCGCTCCTCGCCGTCCTCGCCGGGTTCGGCGGCGCGGTAGCCGGCCCCGCTGACCGCCGCCGGCAGCTCCTCGCGGTCGACGACGTCCGGATCGTAGGCCAGACGGATCATCTCGGTGGCGTAGCTCACCGCCGCGTCCCTGATCCCCGGCGTCTTCGTCGCCGTCGTCTCGAGATACGTCTCGCAGGTCGTGCAGTGCATCCCGTCGACCGAGAGGTACGCGGTCTCGAGGCCGTCCTCAGCCGTCGCCGGCTCGAACGACGCCGTCGATTCCGTCGGGGTCGTCGTGGGGTCCGCTGGCCCGTCCGCGTCGTCGACGAGCTGGTACACCTCGAGACAGCCCCGACAGCAGAATTCCCCGTCGATCGCGTCGTCGCGAACCGGCGACTCCTCCGCGGGGAGCCCGCAGAGGGTACAGGTCGTCATTTGGTCGCCTCGGCGTACGTCCACGGATCGTATATGGGTTGTCCCTCCAATCGCCCGCCCCCGCGGGGGTCGACGGCGCGTTCGCGGGCCGGCTCGGCCCCGCCGGCGGCAGCTACAGCGCCGCGCCGACGTACAGTGTCACGACCAGGAACACCCACACGACGTCGACGAAGTGCCAGTACATCGCGACGGTCTCGACGGCGGTGTGACGGTCGGCCGAGAACTGGCCGGCGAGCGCGCGGACGAGGACGATTCCCAGCAGGACGACCCCGAGGGCGACGTGAAGTCCGTGCAGTCCCGTCAGGGCGAAGAAGGCGCTCCCGAAGACGTCGGTGACGCCGGTTCCCTCGACGACGAGGAGCTCGTAGTACTCGAACAGCTGCCCGCCGACGAAGATCACGCCGAGCGCCACCGTCGCCCCGAGCAGCGCGAGGAACCGACGACGGTGGCCGTCCCGGATCGCCTCGTGGGCGACGTGCAACGTTAGGCTGCTGAGAATCAGGATAGCGGTGTTGATCGCCACGACTGACGACAGCAGCGTCGGGAGCTCGCCGGGGGGCCACGGCCCCGTCCGGACGAAGAAGTAGTAGACGAACCCGGCGCTGAAGGTCATCACGTCGGTGGCGAGAAAGAGGACCATCCCCCACCTGAGGTCGAGGCCCTCCTCGGCCGACGCCCGCTCCCAGTAGCTGCTGACGAACCCGTGGTAGGTCCACCCGTACAGGCTCCCGAGGAAGATCCCGACCCCGCCGACGATCAGTGCGAACGGCAGGAGCCACCCGACGAGGGGGTCGGCGCCGTCGGCGAGCGTCGCGAGGGCGGCGCCGAAGTACAGCCCCGCGATGCCGATCGCGGTCACAAGCGGCCACCAGCTCGCTTCGCCGAATCCGCGGGGCCAGTCTTCGGGCGCAGGCGGGTGATGGTCGACTCCCTCGCTCGGCTCGTCGGCGGATTCCATATCGATCCCCACGACCCGGACCCGCAAAAGCGTCATCCATGCGGGTGATTCATACCGCTTCGATCCGAATCCCGATTCGATGGCGAACGAATCCAGGGGATCGAGTCCGTGGCCGCTGGTCGCCGCGCTCGGAATCGTCGCGACCGAAGCCGGCGTCCTGTTCGGGCTGGTACCGATCGCCGTCGGCGGCGTCTTAGCCTTCGGCTCGAGCTGTGCGGGGATGATCGCCGAGGTCGGGTACGCGTCGGAACCGTGGCGACCGCTCCGGATCGTCGGCGCGGGAATCGCCGCCATCAGCGCCGCGGTCTGGATCGCCGTTGCGCCCGCGATAACCCCGAGCGGGCTCGCCGCCGGCGTCGCGACCGACGGGATCGCGGTTCGGGCCGCAATCGTCTTCGTGTCGGCCGCGTTGCTGATCGCGGCCGGCGCCGTCGGCCCGGTCGTCGCCGGCGGACTCGAGCGGTGATCGCCGCGGCGTCTAGAACGCGGCGACGGCGAGGCCGCTGACGAAGACGCCGGCGGCGGCCGCGGCCAGGGGCAGTCCGAGCGCCACCTGTCGTGACATACCTCCCCTCCCTCGTCGCGCCCCTAAAAGGGATCGACCGTTCCGCGACCTGCCCCACCCACCCGCGGTGCCGACGGGGGCCCGACAGGTATTACCCG
>NZ_JAAVUO010000118.1:0-648 GCF_012163165.1 Natronococcus sp. JC468 | reverse complement strand
AGGGCTTTGTTGAATCGCTGTAAGGCGGTGGATTTCACTGTTTGACGGCACGTTTGATGTTGTAGACGACACACATCAGAGCAATTTCACGGAACTCTCGATACCAGCTACGCGCTCGCACGGCGTAGCCGAGCGAGCGCTTGACGGCGGAGTTGACGGTTTCGATCATTGACCGCTGAGCGTACCGATCTTCGTCAATGCGGGCGTTGTGCGCGTGATCGTACGGCGCGAAGATGCGGTGTTTGATCAGCGGGCGAATGTCGAGGTCACGGAGTCGTTCGCGGAGTTGTTGCTTGTCATAGCCCTTATCAGCGGCCAGAGACCGCAGATCGCCCGCATTTCGGCGGGCGATCTGCTCACAGAGATCCGCGTCACTGCCTTCTAACGTCGTCGAGCAATGAAGATCAAGCACAGCTTGCGTTGCTGTATCGACGAGTTTTGTCACTTTGAGCGTCTGAACGCGATAGTTTGTTCGGTGGCAGTAATGGCGGCTGGCACGGTCTCGTTCATAGAATGTTGCATCGATTGCAGCGTGCTCAGAGGGATCGTGCAGCTGCGCCGACTGGCGCAGCAGCACTCGACAGACGCTCATCTCGATCCGATCAAACGCCTTACACAGCGTGGAAGGCGCGGGGAGATCGGCCTCGT
>NZ_JAAVUO010000117.1:0-736 GCF_012163165.1 Natronococcus sp. JC468 | reverse complement strand
TAGTTCTGCACCTCCTCGATCGGCGTCTTTCCGTCGAGAGCTTGGTGCGGTCTCTGGCGGTTGTAGTAGTGCACGAATTGTTCAAACCATTCGTGTGCGCTCGCCCGACTGCCCACCCACGAGTTGTGGAAACGGTCGATGCGCATTTTGAGGGTGTGAAACCACTTTTCGATGAGGTTTCGCTCGGTATAGTTGACCCGACCGCTCAACCCTAATCGAGCAAGGGCAGTCCGGTAGCCGAATTGATTGACGAGAAATACAGTGTCGGAGAGATCGTATTTCTCGTCGAGTCGATGCAGAAATGCAGCTGCCGGATCGGTGCCATGCCGACCGAACAACGCGACATCGAGAATCAGCCTCGTTTCGGTGTCTATTGCAGCGTACAGCCAAGACCACTCGCCATTGATCTTGACAGCGGTCTCGTCAACCGCGACCCGCTTCGGCTGCGTCTCAGGCGGGTCGCACCCGCTGTCAGCCAGCCGATGTACCCAGTTCCAGACCGCTCCGTGAGAGCGTTCAACGCCTAATTCAGCGAGAATCGTTGTTGTCTCCCGAAGCGAACAACCGGTCTGATGAAGGCGGACGGCGAACGCCCTGACGGGCGTCGCCGTCCGCTCGTTCTCCCAAGATTCTTCTAAATCCGCGTCGTAGCTCTCGCTGAGCAGGTCTGCGAGCATCCTAACCAATTCACTCAACGACCTGCTCGTTTCTCAAACTGGCTCAACTAGACAGTGCC
>NZ_JAAVUO010000116.1:0-768 GCF_012163165.1 Natronococcus sp. JC468 | reverse complement strand
ATATGTGGTGTTAGCAGCGATTCCGAACTCAAGTTCAGGAAACAGCAGTGACGACGCTGCGCGAGTCACCTGCGTTGCCTCAGTTGTCTCGACCATATCGAGACAACGAGGACAACGACAATCGTCGCTTGGTCACTTCAGCAACTACTGTCAAGCCGTGGGCTTGAGCGTGGGACTCCCCTTCTGCCGACAAACTGTCGTAGATAGTGTAATCGCCGTTCAGGTTCAGCGTCCCGCTCTTGAGGGCGAGATGACCGTCGCCCAACCCCGAGGGACGTTTGCCCTCGGGTGACGCACCGACGGGGCGTTCCGAATCGGAGTCAGCGAAACGCTACTCAGAACGAGGGCGAACGCGCATCGAAACTCCCTCGTGGATCCCCCTGGGCGATACGCGTCCGTTTTGCTCGCCCTCGTCGCCCTCGCTGCGTCCGCCGAGAACCTGCGAAAGCGGTCGGGAACGCGAGAACTCTTCCGGGCCCGATATAAATGGATTATTCGATTAAGAGTGAGACCGATGCGGGCACGGCCGGTATGCAGTATGTATGGCACGGAGATACCACGCCGATGACCGAGGTAGCGACACTGAATTGAAAATCTACCTCCCTGCCGGGGTTACCCCGCCGTTCGATACCGGTCGCTTCGAGCGTCTTCGGGCGTCGCTACGCAACCGTTACGTTGAATCATCATAATGGGTTTCCCTCAGATAGATTCGGCCGTGTTCTTCGGGTCGATTACGATGGTCACGTGGGGGATCTGGGTAGTTCTGGG
>NZ_JAAVUO010000115.1:0-788 GCF_012163165.1 Natronococcus sp. JC468 | reverse complement strand
TCCGCCAACTCGTCTCAGAAGTGCGTGAGTACGCCGAGATCAATCGGCTCTACCTCGACCGTGGCTTCTACCGCGTTCATCTCGCACTGACGCTTGAAGACCTCGGCGTTGAGTTCGTCATACGTGCGCCCCAAACGCGGAAGGTACAGCAGCTCATCAAGAAGCATGACAGCGACACGTTCATCGCAAAATATGAGATGGTTCGGTCGAATTCACCGACGGGCCGGACGACAGTCCGGCTCGTCGTCGTTCCGCATCGAACACGAGAAGACGACCACTTCTGTCTGGTCACCAACCGCGATTTCGACGTCGGAACTGACGTCGAGATCGCTCAACCACTGGCTGAAGCATATCGCCGTCGCTGGGGCATCGAAACCTCCTCCCGAAAGATCACGGAATTTCTCCCACGAACGTCGTCGCCGACGTTCTCGATACGGCTGTTCTACTTCCTGTTCGCCATAGCGTTGTACAATCTCTGGGTGTTGACGAATCTGCTCGTGACTTCACGTCAGGCGGTCGGGACGGATCCAGTCGTCCCGACCGCCCTGTTCCGAGCGTTCCTCGGGCAAATCCCGTACGGATAGCAGCTGGCTCGGCGACTGACTCGGGCTGGTCGGCCCGAGTCAGTCTGCCTCCTCGGTACTGGCAAGACTGACAGAACAGCGGCTGAAGAGGCGTTTCTGCAGCTGTAGCACTCATTGTCCAGTACTGAGTGCGTCTTCACGAAGTCAGAACCGGTACGCTCCTCCAGCCTTCGCGGTCTTCCTGATCGAATCAGCAACTACTGT
>NZ_JAAVUO010000114.1:0-807 GCF_012163165.1 Natronococcus sp. JC468 | reverse complement strand
TAGCAGCGTTTCCATAGGTGAATAGCGATCTAATCGGCTGATATCACGGAGTAGAAAGGCGAAGCCGAGGAAATCGATTCTGTCCATGGAAGTCGATCTCCTCGACTTCGTTGAGCAGTGTCGTCGCCTAGTCAAACAAGCATTGGGGAAGCACGCGGGCGAGCCCGCCAGCGGCGGGTTCGCCCGCTGGAAACACGTCGTGCTGCACTGTCTTCGGCTCGAAGACGGCCACAGCTACCGAGAAACGCCGAATCGGCTGAAGTACATGGCCGAGATTCGTGACGTCCTCGACTTAGATCGAGACGATCTCCCAGACTACAGCACGATCTACAAATCGTTCGACCGGCTGAAAATGTGGGTGTGGCGGGCGTTGCTGCGCGTTTCAGCGCAGCAACACCCGCAGTCCGGCCATGCAGCGCTCGACAGCACGTTCTTCGACCGCCGCTCGGTCTCGTCGTACTACCGCCAGCGGTCGAGAAGTAACGTTCAAACGTTGAAAGTGACGACGCTAACCGATAGAGAGTCTCTTGCTGTCCTTGACGTACATATCTCTGCCCGGTGGAAACACGATACGAAGACTGGGCCGCAGGTCGTCCGCCGGAACGCGGACGACCTGCTGTCGGTGGCCGCCGACAAAGCGTTCCACAACTGGGTCACGAAATACGAGTTCTACGCACTCGGCGTCGAACCGCTCATCCTACAGCGTGGATCGAGGCCGTTGACGCTCGGACACAACGCACTCATCCGGGCAAAAGGCTACTCTCAGCGCTGGATGGCCGAAACTTCGTATTCGACAACGAAGCGCTC
>NZ_JAAVUO010000113.1:0-813 GCF_012163165.1 Natronococcus sp. JC468 | reverse complement strand
GCCTCGCCGTGGTCGGCGGTGACGACGACGCGGCCGTCGAGGTCGTCGGCGAGGGCGGCGACCTCCTCGAGGGCGATGCGGAGGTTTGCTTCGTAGAGCTCGAGGGCGGCGTCGCGGGTGCCGCTGCGGAGGAGGTCGGCTGGGTCGAGTTCGAGCCAGAGACCGGCTTTCTGGGCGAGTTCGCTGCCCTCGAGGCGGCGCTCGAGTTTGGGGCGGATGGTTTCACCGATGGCGGAGAGGGCGCCGGCACCGGCGCCGTCGGTGCGGGCGTCGGTGTCGTTTTCCTCGCCCTGGCGGCGGATGCCCTTCTGGATCTGTTTGAGCTTCTGGCCGGAGCCCCGGGAGAGGTAGGGGGCGTGTGGTTGCATGTAGTGGAGGACGGTGCGGTCGGCCCGCTCGACGGCGTCGGGGTGGTCGCGCATGGCGGCGGCGAGGCCGTCGGGGGGGACGGTCCCGAGGTCGTCGTCCCAGCGGGTTTTCCAGACGTCGAAGACGCGGTCGATGTGGTCGCTGGCGGTCCAGTCGTAGTCGCAGCTGGCGCCCCACTTGAGTTCGTTCAGCGGGATCCCCAGGTCGTTGATGAAGGGATTCCCCGAGAAGTACGCGATGTCGTGCTCGCCCGTGAAGGTGCGGTAGGCCCACTCGGGGGTCGAAGAGCCGGGACTGCGGCGCTTCTCGAGGTCGCCCTCGAGGTAATCGTCGTAGACGTCCTCGAAGACGTCGTAGCGACAGGCGTCTAAGACCAGACAGTAGTCCCACTCGGACTCGAGGAACTGGTGGTCGTCCATTAATTGCGTCGACGTTGCGATTCGA
>NZ_JAAVUO010000112.1:0-923 GCF_012163165.1 Natronococcus sp. JC468 | reverse complement strand
AATTCGGTGCTCTGATCTTGTTCGCTTTGCTCCAGAAATCGAGTCAGCAATCAGCAACGATGGGAACTACCGACTATACAGAGCGGACGAAGCTGACGATTCAGCAGTTGAAAGTCACGCTCCTCGTAGACACGAGGTCCAACGCAATCATCGACTTATATGTGACGACGACCCGAAAACATGACTCGCAAATTGCGCCGTCGCTCATCAAGCGAAATACCGGTGAAGTAGCGGTTCTCCTTGGCGACAAGGGATACGACGACCAGAAAATCAGACGACTTGCCCGTCACCACGAGGTTCGCCCACTGATCAAGCATCGTGAGTTTACATCGCTCCACAAGGCATGGAACGCACGCTTAGACGGTGCTCTCTACGGTCAGCGGAGTCAATCCGAGACTGTAAACTCAACGCTCAAACGGAAATACGGTGCGTTCGTCCGCTCACGACGATGGTGGAAGCAATTCCGTGAACTCAATATTGCTTGTCTCGTTCATAATCTTGATCGGTCACTTTGAATGATTCAAGAAAGGAAGTAGCGCGATAGTTAGTGCCAAGAATTCAATGGGATATAGCTTTTAAACTCCCCAACAACGTGCTATAGATAATGCCTGAGCAATCCTCCAAACGCGAGTCACTCGGTTCGCGTATCCTGTTCTTGATCGCTGGTATAGCTGTCGGAGTTCTACTGGAAATATTGAACATTGGTGGTATATGGGCCGTCCCCGTTGGGATTCTTGCACTCATTCTATTCGGTGAGACCTACCTCTTTTTAACAGAAAATTGGTCATCAGGTCAATAAGTATCCCTCATTGACCAGCGGTTTTGTTCAGAATATGTCTAAGTAATAGCATTTCAACACCTATGAGAATCCTGCGACTGACCAAACCACGGATCGTCTAATAGCTGTTTCGTCGTCGATAGTG
>NZ_JAAVUO010000111.1:0-941 GCF_012163165.1 Natronococcus sp. JC468 | reverse complement strand
GCGAAGATGCTCGCTCATCTTCTGCGTGCGAATCTTGTCGCTGAAAGCTACGTTCCGCCCAAGGACGTGCGCGAACGACGTGATCTCGTTCGCGCACGCAAGGCACTTGTCGAAGACCGAACTCGGGAGAAAAACCGTGTCCGAGCAGTTCTCAAGCGTACCGGTAACCAATACAGCCGCGAACTGTTCGGCCCGACCGGGCGTGAGTTCCTCGCGGAACTCACGCTCTCAGAGGTCGATCGAGCGGTTCTTGAGGCACATCTCGCGGTGATTGATACGCTACACGAACAGATTACGAAACTCGACAAGCGTATCGAAGACACCGCCGCTGCGCGTCACGACGCGCAGCTGCTCATGACCATCCCAGGTGTAAGTTATTTCACGTCGCTGCTGATCACGTCTGAACTTGGCGAGATCAACCGGTTTAGCAGCGCAAAGAAGGTTATTAGCTACGCTGGGCTTGATCCATCCATTCGGCAATCTGGCGACAAAGAAGTTCGTGGTGGAATCTCGAAAGAGGGCTCAGCGCCGTTGCGCTGGGCCCTCGTTCAGTGTGCCAACGTGGCTGTACGGTTCGACGACTACCTAGGACAGTTCTACAACCGCCTGAAACAGCGGAAGAATCACAATATCGCAATCGTTGCAACAGCTCGGAAAATGCTCGTTGCAATGTTTCACATGCTCAGCCGTGAGGAAGTCTACGATCCACCAACAGCATAGTCGCTGAGTGGCACCATCGCGGTGCCACTCAGCAGGGCATTCGCCCACTGTTAGCAACTGCTACCGCTTTCAAGATAACCTCCGCCTGAGGGCTGTTTCCACTCAATTGTAGCGACGTCGTGCGGTTCTACGTCACCAACACGTGCCGGCCACTATCGACGACGAAACAGCTATTAGACGATCCGTGGTTTGGTCAGTCGCAGGATTCTCATAGGTGTTGA
>NZ_JAAVUO010000110.1:0-956 GCF_012163165.1 Natronococcus sp. JC468 | reverse complement strand
CGTTCTCGCTCGAGACGGTCGCGAACCAGTATCGGCGGCTGTACGAGGAGCTGATCTGAATGCGCATCGGATTTTTCACGGACAGTTACTTCCCCGAGATCGACGGTGTCACATACACGATCAAACTCTGGCGCGAACAACTCGAACGCGAGGGCCACGAGGTCTACGTCGTCTACCCCGACGGCGACTACGACCCCGGCGACCGCGAAATCCCCGTCAGGTCGGTCTCGAACCCCTTCTATCCCGGCTACCGCATCCCGCTGGGCAAGCGCCCTTCGACGCTTCCCGACCTCGACGTCGTTCACTGCCACGGCCCCGCCACGGTCGGCCTCCTCGGGCGGTACTACGCCCGCAAGCACGACCTGCCCGCGATCTACACCCACCACACCCCACTCGAGGAGTACGTCCACCAGAACGTCGCGTTCGAATCGGTCGCCGACGCACTCGGGCGCGCGTACGTCCCCCTCGAGACGGCGTTCCTGCGGAGCTTCGACGTCGTGACCGCCTCGACCGAACGCATCGACCGCGACGTCGAGCACGTCCCGCTGCCCGTCGGCATCGACATGGAGTTCTTCCGACCGACCGACGAGGACTGGTACCCCGACCGCACGGTAATCGGCTACAGCGGCCGGCTCAGCATGGAGAAAAACGTCGACGAGATCCTCCGCGTCGCCGACACCCTCCCCGAGTACGACTTCGCGATCGTCGGCGACGGCCCCTTCCGCGAGCGCCTCGAGCGGGAGGCGCCCGAAAACGTCGAGATCCGGGGGTTCCTCCCCCGCGAGGAGCTGCCGACGTTTTACTCCTCGCTCGACGTCTTCGTCACGGCGTCGACGGCCGACACGCTCGGACTGTCGACGCTCGAGGCCAACGCCTGCGGGACGCCGGTGGCGGCGACCGACGCGGCCCCGTTCGACCGCACGATCGGCCCCGACAACGGCGAGCGCTTCGCCTAC
>NZ_JAAVUO010000109.1:0-972 GCF_012163165.1 Natronococcus sp. JC468 | reverse complement strand
AGATTCAGTACTTCACAAAGCTGGTTAGTTGAGACGTCTGCTTGCTGAAGATGTGTCCAAACACCAGCAGCAAGCAGACGGTTCAATCCACGAGGACCAGCTCCTTAACTTCCTCGTCAACACGATTGACGAGGAAGTTTCTCTCGGTCTGAGCGATAATGCTCAAATTGATGCTGAAGACATCTATGAGGTCCTCGTCGGCGCGTGCGCCGACGGGACCTTGGTCTCTACACTCTGCGAGGACAGTGAAGACTCTCCTCACCAAAACACCGTTCTGTACCATCTCCGCAGGAAATTCGCCCTCGAATCGGTTGAACAGGTTGGGAACACGCTTCTCCAGAAGGACGTACTCACTGTGCTTCCTGAGCAGGTGGAGGTCTGCGCAGACCTCCACCTGCGGCCCTACTACGGTGACGAAGACGACACAGACGGCCTCTATCACTCAGAAGCGAAACGTGGAACCACCGCGTTCCATGCCTATGCGACACTCTACGCGCGTGTACAGAACAAGCGCTATACGCTGGCGGTGCGCCGTCTCACCGACGGTGACACCGCCAGCAGCGTCCTTGCAGAGTTTCTCGGGATTCTCGACGGCCTTAACGCTGAAGTCAAGGCCGTCTATCTTGACCGTGAATTCTACGATAGCAAGTGTCTCACGCTGCTTCAGGCGCACAACCACGCCTACGTGATGCCGATCATCCGCTGGGGACAGACGATCAAGCAGGAACTCTCGGAAGGCTGGAGCCGCGTCATCCAGCACGATCTGACGGCGAAACTCGACGGTCACAGCTGGACCGTCGAGTTTCCCGTCTACATCGACTGTGCCTACCAGAAAGGACGGTACGATGAGCACGGTGTGGCGCGTCACGGCTACGCCGCTGACGCGCCGTTCATCGACTCACCACGCGACGCCCGATACCACTACGCGAAACGCTTCGGTATCGAGGCGACGTACCGGCTCTCCGAGCAAAG
>NZ_JAAVUO010000011.1:0-107393 GCF_012163165.1 Natronococcus sp. JC468 | reverse complement strand
ATATGTGGTGTTAGCAGCGATTCCGAACTCAAGTTCAGGAAACAGCAGTGACGACGCTGCGCGAGTCACCTGCGTTGCCTCAGTTGTCTCGACCATATCGAGACAACGAGGACAACGACAATCGTCGCTTGGTCACTTCAGCAACTACTGTTCAGGGGTGGGAGGATGTCAACGCGACGGCAGCGCTTTTGCACCGGGGTCGCCTTGGGACGGTATGGACGTTGCGTCGGATCGGACCAAACCCCAGGTCGAAGACTACATGACCCGCGACGTGGCGACGGTTTCGCCGGATACCACCGTCGGCGAGGTCGCCAACCGGATCGCCGAGACCGACAACCACAGCGGGTTCCCCGTCTGCGAGCGCCGTCGCGTGGAGGGGTTTATCAGCGCGCGCGATCTGCTGTTGGCCGACGACGACGATCCCATCTTCAAGGTGATGACGACGGACCTGCTGGTCGCCCACCCCGAGATGAAAGTCACCGACGCCGCCCGGGTGATCCTGCGCTCGGGGATCCAGAAGCTGCCCGTCGTCGACGACGCGGGCAACCTCGTCGGCATCATCTCGAACGCCGACGTGATCCGCAGCCAGATCGAGCGCGCGACACCCAAGAAGGTCGGCAAGCTCGTCAACACCTTAGAGCAGATCCACGACGTCGAGTTGCGCCAGGAGCGACGGACGGTCCCCCTCGCCGAGCTCACGCCGACCCAGGGTCGGGTCTACGCCGACGAGCTCGAGGGCCGACGATACGAACTCGAGCACGGCCTGGCCGAACCCCTCGTCGTCATCGACAACGCCGGCACCCTGCTGCTGGCCGACGGCCACCACCGCGTGCTGGCGGCCGACCGCCTCTCGATCGACGAGATGGACGCCTACGTCATCGTCATCGACCGCCCAATCGATCTCGGGATGGCACGCACGGCAAAGAAAGAGGGGCTCGAGAGGATCGACGACATCGAGGTCGTCGACTACGCGCGCCACCCGCTGGTCCAGACGACCGAACGCCTCCAGTCCAGGGAGTAGTCGAACCGGTCGCTTCGCTGATCACTGGGCAGGGTTTTCCCGCTCGGGCGAGTACGCCGTTCGATGACCGATGACAGTTCACCGCGCGTACTTATCGCGGGAGCGAGCGGCGATACCGGGACCGAACTGCTCGCCGTTCTCCGACCGACAGATCTCACCGTCCGCGCGACGACCCGCTCGTACGCGACCATCGAGCACCTCGAGCGCCTCGGCGCCGACGAGGTCGTCGTCGCCGACTTCTTCGAACCCGGCGACGCGGTCGCGGCCGTCGAAGGCTGCGACGTCGTCTGCTGTGCGGTCGGCACGCCACCGAGTTACCGCCACACCGTCGGCGGCAAGCTGGTCGATCGAACCGGCGTCAGCAACCTCCTGACGGCCGCCGTCGGCGAGGGCGTCTCACACTTCGTCCACGAGAACGCGATCGGCGTCGGCAGCTCGAGGGCGGGGCTCCCGCTCCCGGCGCGGCTCCTCATCCGGGGCTCGCTGAAGGCGAAAGGCGACGCCGAGACCGCGATCCGCCGATCGGGGATCGACTACACGATCGTTCGTCCGGGCCGGCTCACGAACGAGCCGCCCAACGGCGAGGTCCTGGTCGGGGAGGGCGGCGACTCCGTCGCGGGGTCGATCCCCCGGGCCGACGTCGCCCGCGTGATGGCCGCGGCGCCGTTCACCCCGGACGCGCGAAACCGCACCCTCGAGATCGCCAGCCGCGACGGCCTCTCCGGACCGCCGAAGCGCGTCGTCGACGTCGACTGGGCGTTCGACCGCGTCGAGGCCGACCGCGATCGGATGCGCCTGTAGCCGCTACCCGGAATCCTTAATGGACTGTCCGGCAAAAATTACGATCATGTACGACGATGAGGATCTCGAGTCGATCCGACAGGCCGGCGAGGAGTGGGAAGAAGCGACCCTCGAACCGACTCTCGAGGCCCACGGCGAGCGCCGGGATCGGTTCGCGACCGTCTCGAACCTCGAGGTCGATCGGCTCTACACGCCCGAGGACGTGAGCGATCTGGACTACCTCGAGGATCTGGGTTTTCCGGGCGAGGAGCCGTACACCCGGGGGCCGTATCCGACGATGTACCGCGGGCGCACCTGGACGATGCGCCAGTTCGCCGGCTTCGGCACCGCAGAGGAGACCAACGAGCGGTTTCACTACCTGATCGACGAGGGCCAGACCGGGCTGTCGGTGGCCTTCGATATGCCGTCGCTGATGGGGCTGGACTCGGACGACCCGATGAGCGAGGGCGAGATCGGCAAGGAGGGCGTCGCGGTCGACACGCTGCGGGACATGGAGATCCTCTTCGACGGGATCGACCTGGCGGAGATCTCGACCTCGTTTACGATCAACCCCTCCGCGCCGGTGATCTACGCGATGTACGTCGCGCTCGCGGATCGGCGGGGCGTTCCCCGCGAGAAGCTCCGGGGCACCCTCCAGAACGACATGTTCAAGGAGTTCATCGCCCAGAAGGAGTGGGTGATCCCGCCCGAGCCCTCGCTGGAACTGGTGACGGACACGATCGAGTTCTCGACCGAACAAACCCCCAAGTTCCACCCCGTCTCGATCTCGGGCTATCACATCCGCGAAGCCGGCTCGACCGCGGTCCAGGAACTGGCCTTCACGCTCGCCGACGGCTTCGGCTACGTCGAGGACGCGATCGATCGGGGCCTCGAGGTCGACGACTTTGCCCCTCGCCTCTCCTTTTTCTTCAACTGTCACAACTCCTTCTTCGAGGAGATCGCGAAGTACCGGGCGGCCCGGCGGATCTACGCCCGCGTGATGGACGAGTGGTACGACGCCGAGCGCGCGGAGTCGAAGCGGCTGAAGTTCCACACCCAGACCGCGGGCCAGTCCCTGACCGCCCAGCAGCCGCTGAACAACGTCGCCCGGGTGACGATCCAGGCGCTGGCGGGCGTCCTCGGGGGGACCCAGTCGTTGCACACCAACAGCTTTGACGAGGCGCTGGCTCTGCCCGGCGAGAAGGCGGTTCGCGTGGCGCTTCGCACCCAGCAGATCATCGCCGAGGAGTCCGGCGCCGCCGACATCGTCGACCCGCTCGGCGGCAGCTTCGCCGTCGAGGCGCTGACCGACCAGGTCGAGGCGCAGACGATGGCCTACATCGAGGAGATCCGCGAGATGGGCGAGGGCTCGGTTCGGGACGGCATCCTCGAGGGGATCGATCAGGGGTACTTCCTCCGGGAGATCCAGGAGGCCTCCTACGAGTACCAGGAACGGGTCGAACGCGGCGAGGAGGTCGTCGTCGGGGTCAACGAGTACACGATCGAGGAGGACACCAGCCCGGAGATCCTCCAGGTCGACGAGGACACCGCCGACCGCCAGCTCGGCCGGCTCGAGGAGGTCAAGACCGAGCGCGACGACGACGCCGTCGAGGACGCCCTCGAGGAGCTCCGTGGGGCGATCGACCGCGGCGAGAACGCGATGCCGTACATCGTCGACGCGGTGAAGGCGTACGCGACGATGGGCGAGATCATGGACGTCTTCGAGGCCGAGCACGGCGCCTACAGCGAGCAGATCGGCCTGGCCTGACCGCGGCCCCCGACGGCGCGCTCAGACGTCCCGATCGATGACGAACTCGGTGAACTCCCGGAGCTTGCGCTCGTTCTCGGGGTCGAACTCGAGCCCGTCGATCGCCGCGCGGGCCTGGGCGGCCAGCTCGAGGGCCCGATCGCGGGCGTACTCGATGCTGCCGGCGTCCTCGAGGATCGACAGCGCCTCGCCGATCTCCGTGTCGGTGTTGTCCTCGGCCTCGAGGATCGCCTCGAGACGCGCGGCGGTCTCGGGGTCGCTCTCCTCGACGGCGTGGATCACCAGCAGGGTCTTTTTCCCCTCACGGACGTCGTTGCCGAACTCCTTGCCGAACTCGCCGGCCCGGCCCAGCGAGTTCTCGACGTCTAAGATGTCGTCGCCGATCTGGAAGGCCACGGAGGTCAACTCGGCGTAGCTGGCGACCGCTTCCTCGACGTCGGCGGGCTGGTCGGTGAGGATCGCGGCCAGTCGGGCGACGATCCGCCCCAGACAGCCCGTCTTGCAGGCGCACATCTCGAGGTACTGTTCGGGCGTTACGCGCACCTCGCTTTCGTTGTGCCAGCGGATGTCCATCCCCTGGCCGAGGTGGGTTCGGTTGAGCTCGTCCATCAGCATCTCGTAGGCGGCCAGCCGTCGGTCGGCCGGCAGATCCGCCTGCTCTCTGGTCAGGATCTTCAGCGGCAGGAAGTACATCGCGTTGCCGGCGTTGAGCGCGACGTCCTCGTCGAAGACGTGGTGCAGGGCCGGCTCTCCCCGCCGCATCGCGGCCTCGTCCTCGACGTCGTCGACGATGATCGTCCCGTTGTGCAGGATCTCCGGGATGCAGGCGTAGCGCAGGTACTCCTCGGGATCCTCGCCGAACGCGTCGACGAAGACCAGAAACAACACGGCTCGCCACCGCTTCCCGCCCCGATCGAGCAGCTCCCAGAGCGGGTCCGACAGCGCCCGCTGGATCCCCTCGGAATCGTACTCGTAGGTCGGCTCGCCGAAAAAGTCCTCGAGGTACTCCCCCTCGACCTCGCGCGGCACGAGATCGGCGATCGCCTCGTCGACAGCCGGCCGCCACTCGGCAAGCGTCTCCCGCATACCTCCCCCGAGTGCGAGCGGCGTGAAAAAGATTCAGATCTCCCGTTCCTCCGGCGCGAGCGGACGGTCGTCCGCGGCGAACCGTCCGGCGGGGCGACCGAACCGCGGAAGCCGATACCGTTACCCGGGGGCGGGGAGACGGTGGGGTATGAGCGCGTGGATCGGCGACCTGTTCACCAGCGACGTCGGATGGACCCACCTCGAGGACCTGGTCGACATCAGCAACCGGATGGCCGGCAGCCCGGGCGAGCGCGAGGCTGCCGAACTAACGCGGGACGCTCTCGAGGCCGCCGGCGCCGAAAACGCCCGCCTCGTGCCGTTCGAGATCCAGGGCTGGACTCGCGGCGGGAGTTCGATCGCCGCGGGCGAGACGGTCCAGGACTGCATCGCGCTGCCGCGCAGCCCCGCCGATAGCGTCGAGGCACCGCTGGTCGACCTCGGGTACGGCCTGCCCGAGGACTTCGAGGCTGCCGACCTCGAGGGCAAGATCGTCACGGTCCGCAGCGACATCCCCAGCTACGCGGACCGATACGTCCACCGCCGGGAGAAGTACTACCGCGCCGTCGAGGGCGGCGCCGTCGGCTTCGTCTACCGCAACCACGTCGAGGGCTGTCTGCCGCCCACGGGCAGCGTTGGAACGGCCGAGGACCCGATCGGCGAGATTCCGGCCGTCGGCGTCTCGAGCGAGGTCGGCGCGCGGCTGGTCCGGCGGTTCGAGGGCGAGCCGATTACGGTGTCGGTCGAGGCCGAGATCGGCGACGCCGAGAGCCAGAACGTCCACGCCGAGCTCGGTCCCGATACCGAGGAGCGCGTCCTCGTGACGAGCCACGTCGACGCCCACGACATCGCCGAGGGGGCGCTGGACAACGGCGCGGGGACCGCGATGGTCGTCGAGCTGGCGAACGCCCTCGCCGACCGCGAGGACGCCCTCGAGACCCGCGTCGAGTTCGTCGCCTACGGCGCCGAGGAGGTCGGGCTGGTGGGTTCGGGCTACCACGCCGAGACCGCCGACCTCGGCACCATTGCGGCGATCGTCAACAACGACGGCGTCGTCGGCGATCGCACCCTCGAGTTCACGACCCACGGCTTCGACGGCCTCGCGGACGCCGTCGAGGCGGTCGCCGATCGCTACGACCACCCCGTCGAGACGGTGCCGCGGCTCGGCCCCCACAGCGACCACTGGCCGTTCGTCCAGCGGGGCGTGCCGGGGTATCACGTTAAATCGACCTCCGACGAGGTCGGTCGGGGCTGGGGCCACACCTTCGCCGACACGCTCGAGAAACTCGAGGTGCGGAATCTGCGCGAGCAGGCGATCCTCCTGACCGACCTCGTCGTCGACCTGACGAGCGAGGACCGGAGCGTCGAGCGCCGCTCGCCCGAGGCGATCGCCGACGACCTCGAGGCTCAGGACCTCGCGGCAGGAATGAAGGTCACCGGCGACTGGCCCTACGACGGGTAGCGAGCAACCGCACGCTTTTGGACGGGCCGCGTCAACTCGGGGATATGGACGCCGCGTGGGAACCGCCGGACGAGGAGCCCGTCGTCGGAGTCGTACACGAGGCTGGCGACCGCGAGCCATCCGTCGTCGATCGGCTCGCGAACGTCCTCGAGCCGCGGGACGGAACGCTCCGGAAGGGGACGGCCGCGACGCTTTCGGACGTCCCGGCCTCGCTGCTGATCACCGTCGGCGAGGCCGCGCTGTCGGCGACCGTCCGCGAGGACCCCGACGTTCCGGTGCTCCCGGTCGGGGAGATTCCCGGCCTCGAGTCGGTCGCGCCCGACGAGGCGGCGCCCGCGCTCGAGGCGGCGCTGTCGGGCGCCGCGGAGGTGCGCCCGCGGCCGATCCTCGAGGCCGTCCTGGAGGGCGAGCGCTACCGCGGACTGTTCGACGCCGCGCTGGTGACGTCGGAGCCGGCCAAGATCTCGGAGTACAGTGTTCGGACGAACGGCGAACCCGTCGGCTCGGTCCGCGCCGACGGCGTCGTCGTCGCGACGCCTGTCGGCACGCACGGCTACGCGGGGGCCGTCGACGCGCCCGCGCTCTCGCCGGCGCTCGAGGCGGTCGCCGTCGCCCCGATCGCGCCGTTCGCGACGAACGCCCGGCAGTGGGTGCTCCCGGACGAGGGGCTCGATCTCCGGGTCGAGCGCGACGAGTGCTCGGTGACGCTCGTCGTCGACGACCGGGCCGTCGGTTCGGTTCCGGTCGGGTCGTCTGTTGGAATCCGTGTCGCCGGACGACTGCGGACACTAGTCGTTCCCTCCGGGCGTCGATAACGAGTCTGACTCTCCTCGAGCGATGGTGGTCGCGTCGTTCTGTCCCGGGCGACGCAGCCGTCACTGCTCGATCGGCGAGCGTCGAAAACGACGGGTGGCAATGCGAGAACCTGCGAGGTCGGTTAGCTCTCGAAGGGCTCCTCGTCGCGGTGGTTGTCCGGGTTCTGGTGCTCGAGGGCGTCGTCCTCGCGGTCGTCGGACTTGTGCTCGATGTCCTGGCGGCGCTGCTCCTCGGCCTGCTCCTCGCGGGCCTCCTTTTCCTCCTCGGTCAGCCCCTCCTCGTCTTCGGCGTCGGTGTCCTCGTGGGTTAGCTCGACATCCCGTCCGTGCTCGTCCTTGCCGGTGTCGTCGTTGTCGGACATAGTGTTCTCACCCGAGTTTCACACGGTTCGCGAAAAGACGTTGGGCTTGCAACGGACGGCTACGACCAGCCAGGATGCGACTACCAGGGCTCGCCCGACGCGAGGTCGACCTCGCTGTCGCCCCGCTCGGAGGGACAGATATCCGCCAGCACGCAGTCATCACAGTCCGGACTGCGGGCCGTACAGGTCGCCCGCCCGTGGTCGATACAGAGGTGGGTAAAGCCCTGCCAGTACTCCTCGGGAACGATCTCCATCAGCTCCCGTTCGATCGCCTCCGGACGCTCCTCCTCGGTAAGCCCGAGCCGTCTCGACAGGCGCTGGACGTGCGTGTCGACGACGATCCCCTCGACGACGTCGTGGCCGTGCTGGAGCACGACGTTTGCCGTCTTTCGGCCGACCCCCGACAGCTCGGTCAACTCCGCCATCGTGTCCGGCACCTCGCCGTCGTGTTCCTCGAGGATCGTCTCGCAGGTGCTCTTGATGTAGCCCGCCTTGCTGTTGTAGTAGGTGATCGAGTTCAGGTCCTCTGCGAGTTCCTCCTCGTCGACGGCGGCGTAGTCCTCGGGGCCGTCGTACTTCTCGAAGAGGTGCTCGGTCTCGGCGTTGACCCGTTCGTCCGTACACTGCGCCGAGAGGATGACCGCGATCAACAGCTCGAGTCGGTTCGAGTACCGCAGCGAGATCGTCGAGTCGGGGTACTCGGCCTCGAGTCGGTCGACGACCTCGGCGGCCTGCTGCTCGGCGGTCTCCAGCGGGGTTCCCATTACGCCGCTCTTTCGACGGCGTCCATTTCAGGGGTTCGGTTCGGCGCCCCTCGGGTCGAAAGCCGACTCGGCGAGCACCCGAATGCCGTGAGTTTTAAGCGCGCTTCGGCCAGCTATCCGGTATGAAAGCCACCGCGATCGCCCACCCCATCCAGGGCCTCGTCAAGTACCACGGGATGCGCGACGACGAGAAGCGCCTGCCGTACCACGATAGCATCAGCCTCTGTACGGCGCCCAGCCACACGAAAACGACCGTCGAGTTCTCGAGCGAGTTCGACGCCGACACGTTCGTCGTCGACGGCGAGACCCTCGAGGGCCGAGCCGCCGAACGGGTCGACAGCGTCGTCGCGAAGGTTCGAGAGCGGGCCGATGCCGACCACGCCGCCGATCCCGTCCGCCTCGAGAGCGAGAACAGCTTCCCGACGAACGTCGGGCTGGGCTCGTCCTCGTCGGGCTTCGCAGCCGCGGCGATGGCGCTTTCCGAGGCCGCGGGCCTCGAGGCCGACCTCGAGACGGTCTCGACGATCGCCCGTGTGGGGTCGGCCTCGGCCGCCCGCGCGGTGACCGGCTCGTTCTCCCAGCTCCACACCGGACTCAACGACGCGGACTGTCGCTCCCGGGAGATTCCGAGCGACCTCGACGAGGACCTGCGGATCGTCGTCGGGCTCGTCCCCTACCACAAGGAGACCGAGGACGCCCACGACGAGGCCGCCGACAGCCACATGTTCCAGGCCCGGAACGCCCACATCCACGGCCAGATCGCCGAGATGCGCGACGCGCTCCGCAGCGACGACTTCGGTCGGGCCTTCGAACTCGCAGAGCACGACTCGCTGTCGCTGGCCGCGACGACCATGACCGGTCCGTCGGGGTGGGTCTACTGGCAGCCGGCGACCCTCGAGATATTCAATACGGTGCGCGAACTCCGCGAGGAGGAGGAAATTCCGGTCTACTTCTCGACGGATACCGGCGCCAGCGTCTACGTCAACACCACCGAGGAGTACGTCGACCGCGTCGAACGGGAGGTCGGCGACTGCGGCGTCGAGACGATGGTCTGGGAGGTCGGCGACCCGGCCCGACTCGTCGACGACCACCTGTTCTGATCGGCCGGTTCGACCGTCATCGATCCGTGACCGTCGTTTGCGAGAACGGTGTCGGCTGCCTCACGGCGGTGCCGTCGGCGAGAACGACAGTTCGACTGACGAAACGGCACGGGTCGGCTCGCTGTGGAGTCGCGCTCACGTCCAGCGATCCAGTCCCGTCTGCGTGGCGTACTCCTCGATGCGCTCGAAGCTGCGCTCGACCTCGCCGGCCGCGACGCCCCACTCGTCGGTGACGTACGCGCGTGCGGCCTCGAGGTCCGGCTCGATCGTCGTCTCGAAGCCGTACTCGTCGGTGACGTTCGGATCGCGAAACAGCTGGCGGACCCGATCGCCGTACTCGATCGTATCCCCGCGGGCCTCGAGCACGCTCCAGAGGTCGCCGTGCTCGGTGATCTCGCTGATCGCCGTCTTCGGGCCGATCCCCGAGACGCCCTCGTTGAAATCGGTGCCGATCAGGATGGCGGCGTCGATCAGCTGCTCGAGGGTCAGGTCGTGACGCTCGAGGGTCGCCTCGAGGTCCATCAGCTCGGGGTCACCCTTGCTGGTCAGCTGGCGCAGCGTCAGCGGCGCGCCGAAGAGCAAGGCGTCGTAGTCCTCCGAGCCGACGTAGTCGGCGTCGCCGCGCTTGACGAGGTGGGCAGCCTGGGCCTCCCCCTCCGCGGGCGCCTCGACGACGGGGACGTCGAGTAACTCGAGCAGCTCGCGGCTGGTCTCCTGGATCGTCGGCGTCAGCCGCTGGGTCCGGGACTCCAGCTGGGCGATCGCGACCTCGTCGCCCTCCTCGCGGGCGGTCTCGAGCTGTTCCTCGTACGTTCGGCGCTGCTCGCGGCGGGACTCGATCTCCTCGGACTTGAGCTGGGAGGGACCGCCGTCGAACACCATCACCGGCGTCACATCGTGTTCGAAAAACCGCGCGAGTCCCTGCACGATGCCGATGAGGTTCGCGACCTCGGTCCCGTCGGCCGTGGTGTACTTCTCGCTGGCGGTCCACTTGACCGTCGTCGTCAGGTACCGGTAGAGCCAGTTGTGGGCGTCGACGGCGATGACGCCCTCGATCTCGTCGAACGGCACCTCCTCGATGACGGCAAGCTCTCGCAGTGCAGCGTTACCCATTACCGGTCGTTGGGCGCCTCGGGGTTTGAATCGTTGGCTTCCCGGGCGTCCGTCGCCCGCGAACCGCGGACCGACGGCGGAGTCGCTCAGGCGTCGGGCGGATCCTCGCCTCGCCGGGTCTCGAGGAACGCCTCCTCCTCGGCCGAGAGGTCGCGGTCGCGAAACTCCTCGAGGCCGTCGCGGTACCGGACGCCGCTCGAGCCGTCGTCCGTCCCGTCGACGGGCGCGGGATACTCGAGGACGAGCTCGGCGATTCCCGTCCGCTCGCCGGTGTAGCCAAAGCCCGCCCGGTACAGCGCCTCGTACGCGAAGGGGTTGTTGACCGCGATCCGCAGGCGGTCGTACCCCCGCTCGAGCGCGCGATCCCGGACCAGCGCGACCAACTCGGGGCCGATCCCCTCGCCGCGGCGGTCGCCGGCGACGGTGACGTACCGCAGCCAGAGGGTCGCCTCGTCCGTGCGGTCCTCGTTGAACGCGACCGCCGCGACGAGGTCGTCGCCGTCGCGCGCGACCGCCTTGCCGGTGTTCGTCATGACGAACTTCCCGGCGTAGCTGAACCGCTCGTAGTCGAGTCGCAGTTTCGGTCCGTCCGGCGGCCAGCCCAGCAGTTCGTACTCCACGGTCGGGCCTTCGCCCGCGCGGGTGCTAAGCGTCACGCCTCGAGACCGATCCCCGGGACGTCGCTCGCGCCGATGCCGAGATCGCGGCCCAGACCGACCGAAAGTGGCGCATTCAACGGGCGGATTTTTCCGCCGCCGTCCCGTCCGTAGGGACGATGACGGACGACGAACCCGAAACCGAAGAACCCGAGGACGAGGAGGAAGAGGAAGACGAGGAAGAGGAACTGATCGAGGCCGAACTCGATCGGTCCCCCGACCAGGCCGCCGACTGGCTGCGCAACCTCGCCGACGAGCTCGAGAACGGCGGCGAGCTGACCGTCTCGACCGACGACGAGTCCGTCACGGTCGACCTGCCCGACGACGAGCTCGAGTTCGAGGTCGAGCTCGAGCGCGAGCCCGAGGACGACGAGTACGACGAGCTCGAACTCGAGATCGAACTCGAGTGGCTCGTTCCGAGCGCCGAGGCCGACGAGGAGTAGCCGACCGCCCTCGAGGCGATCGAACGAACCGTTTTTGCGGTGCCGTCCGCGTCGTTCACGAATCGCTCCAGCGGTGGGAACGCCGAGCGCGAACGTCGCTTTCTCGGCGTCGAGGCGGTTCGATCGGCGCCGCCTCGGCTACGGACGGATCGGAAGTGGTTATGAAGAGTGTGGAGCTCGCGACTGCAGTCGATACGAGGACCCGTTGTCCGATAGCTTTGATCCCAAAACAGATAGGCTCCGTATTCGCTCGCTCGGCCGAGCCGTTCGGAACCGTCGTCGTCACGCCGAGGACACGGCATCGAGGCTCGGATGAGTCGCCTCAGATCTCGTCCGAGAGCGATCGGCAGCGAAAAGGCGTCGGTTGCGGGCGATCAGAACCGGTTCCGCCAGCGCTCGCTCCGGATCACTTCGTCTTTCATCGCCGAGCAGTGCTCCTTCGCGCGTTCCTCCTCGAACTCGTCGGTCATGTCGTCGACGCAGGACTCCCAGGAGCCCCCGATCGACGACCAGTACTCGAGGACGCTGTCCCGATCCCACCCCTCGGGCAGACCGTCGAGGCCGTCGACGTCCTCGTCGACGACCTCGGTCAGCGACTCGCCGTCGGTCTCCTCGGTAGCGTCCTCGTCCTCGAGGTCGCTGGTCTCGAGCGCCGAGGCGCGGTAGACCGCCGAGCCGACGTCCTCGAGGCCGACGACGTACGCGGGCTGGTCGTCGCTCGCGGAGACCTCGGCGAGTTCGTCCCCCTCCTGGGGAAACTCGAACGATTCGGTCAGGACGGCCGCGACGACGCCGCGGCCGTCGGGCGTTGCGACGACGTCTCCCTCCTCGTATCTGGTGCCCATATTCGGCCCTCAGACGGCCGCTCCGGTATGGTCGTTGCCGGGAGTTGCAAGGGCTGTCCGGAGCGAGCGTGGGTACTCGAGTAGACGGTTTCGTTACTCGAGTAGCGTCCTCGGTAGAAGGTTCGGACCGGGATTTGAACCACGCGAAGACGGTCGCGCTCGCTTCGCTCGCGCGCTGCGTCTTCTCTCGTTCAAATCCCTCGTGCGATTTCTGCTGCTCGCGGTATTGCTCGCAGCTAAGCAAAGCGAAGCTTTGCGAGGTCCAAAAGAGCGCGACGCGCTCTTTTGAAGACAGAAATGCGCGGACCGGGATTTGAACCCGGGCCATGAGCTTGGAAGGCTCAGGTCCTACCACTAGACCATCCGCGCGCACTCTCCCGTTTTCGTTCCTCGTTTAAGGCTATTCCGTTTCAATGCGACGGTCGATTCCGCCGCGTCTCGAGCGCCGACCGAACGGACGAGTCGACGCTATCGCTCGAGGACGGTCCCGCCGGCGCCGACGACGACGTCGACGTCGCCGCGTGCGATCGCCTGGAGGTTCTCGCCGGTGGGCGTCTGATTCCGCCTCCAGTCGCCGCCGTCGTACTCGAAGATCGTACCGCCGCCGCCGACGGCGTACCCCTCGCCGTGGTCGGTATCGACGTCGAGGAGGTCGGCATCGCCGAGGCTCTCGGGGACCCACTGACTGCCGTCGTACTCGAAGATCGTCGCGTTACCGCCGCTGACCGTGACGTCGTCCGCGGCGTCGCTATCGAGCCCGTAGAAGGTCGCGTTCGCGTCCTCGATTCCGATCGGCTCCCAGGTGACGCCGTCGTCGGTCGCGTAGACGCGGCCGTTCGTGTCGACGGCGTGGCCCGAGCGGGCGCCGTGGGACTCGATCGCGGGGAGGCCGGAGCCGCTTCCCGGCACCGCGTACTCCCAGGTGCCCTCCGCGCCGTTCTCGAAGCTGTAGTGGATCGATCCGGAGTCGTCGGCGACGTAGACGTCCGCGTCGCCCGCGGGGCCGGTGACCGCGACGTCGTTGAAGTTGGCCGTGTAGTCGTTGGGCGCGGAGCGATCGACGAGGTTCCCGGTCGTCACGTCGTACTCGCCGATCGCGCCGCTCGCGCCGACGATCCAGAGTCGTTTCCCGTCGTCGGTTACGGCCGCGCCGAAGAGGTCGTTGCCGTTCCCGGTGGGGCCGCCTCGGTGGACGATCTCCCAGCGGTCCGCGCGGCGCTCGACGAGGACCCCGCCGTCGCCGACCGCGTGTACGTCGGTCGCCGTATCGGCGGCGTCGTGAAGCGTGCTGTCGACCGGCGTCTCGACTGCCGTCCAGCCGTCCTCGCCGGCGGCGCCGGCGGGAACGGTAGCTGCGGCGAGCGATGCTCCTGCGAGCTGCAACGCCGAACGACGAGTCAGACGCGTCATAGCGCACTCGAGAGTCAAAACTGGAACTTCATAAAATCTGTACATTATTTTACTACTCAGGAAAGACGGAAAAGGCGCCAGCGGCGGCGGGGCGACTACGCTTCTCCTGGCTCCGCGCCGGCGACCGTCGCGTAGCAGTTCCCGCTCGAGAGCTCCCACTCCAGCAGCTCGAGGTCGCTCGCCGCGAGGTCGCGTTCGAACTCGGCGGTGTCGTAGATGTGGTAGAACCGATCGACGGTCTCCCCGCCGGGGAGGGTCCACTCGACGGTCGTGTCGAACCCCTCGGTTTCGTCGAACCGGTCGTGGGCGGTCGACCAGACGCTGACGAGCGCGCGGCCGTCCGGGGCGAGCACGCGCGCGAGCTCGTCCAGGCTCGCCAGTCGCGTCGCCCGCGTCGGCAGGTGGTGTAGCGTTGCGACGTAGACCGCGACGTCGACGCTGTCGTCGGCCAGGGGCAGGGTCGCGGCGTCGCCCTGGACCAGCGCGACGTCGAACTCCCGCTCGCGGGCTCGTTCCCGCCCGGTCTCGAGCAGGCCGCGGCTGACGTCGAGACCGACCGTTCGCTCGATACCCGTGGACTCGGCGAGCAGCTGGGCGTGCCGGCAGTTTCCGCACCCGAGGTCGAGCCCGACGGCCCGCTCGACGTCGCGGTCCGCGAGGAACGCCTCGACCTCGGGCCAGGCGTACTCGCGGGTCGAGGCGAAGTGGGCGGCGATCCGGTCGTAGGTGTCGCGGACGGCCCTCCGGCGGTTCATCTCGCTCGATTCGAGCGCGCGAGCGGAAAAAAGCCGTTCGATGCTCCGGCCACGCAGCCGACTACGTTTGCCCACGCGAGCGGTGTCCGACCGCCGATCTATCGCACTCCCGAGCAGTTTTGCGTTACGTTCATACGGCGGGAGTACCAACTGACGGTACGGAATGAGGCGCGAGCACTTCACACTGGACGTTAGCAATGTCGACTGGGTCGAGACCGACGGCGAACCGGCGAAACCGTCGGTATCGATCGATTTCACCGGCCCAGCGACGGATCTCCGCGAGCGCCTTACCGGCCCGGACGGCGACGTCCTCGAGGCGAGCGAGACCGATGCCGCCCTGCGGCTTCAGGGGCCGCTCGGGGAGGACACCGATGGCGTCGTGAGCCTCGCCAACCGGACGACCGGCGAGTTCCTTCTGGAACTCAACGAGGACGCCGACAACGTCTTGCGGTTCATCCGCGCCGCCAGGGGGTACGGCGAGGACGAAACCGACGAGGGACGGTACGAGATCGAGATCCTGTTCGACGGCGAGGAGTTCGTCAGCTACGACAAGGGAACCTTCCTGGTCTACGACGAGGACGGGAACCTCCTCCGCCAGCACAGTCTCATCCCCAGCGGCATCGAACTCTAGCCAGCAGCCGGGAACCGACCGGCAGTTATAAGTGTTTTAGGGACGCCTAAACCGAATGTACGCCGGCACACGCCGGAAATCGATATGGCGAACGGACACCTACTCACGTCGGCGACCGACGAAGCGCAGTCGAGAACCGCCTCTCCGGAACCGAACGCGGACGGGGACGTCGTTCTCGAACTCGACGGCGTCGCGAAGCGGTACGGGAGCGAGGACGTGATATCGGATCTTTCGCTGTCCGTTCGCGACGGCGAAATCCTCACCCTGCTGGGGCCGTCGGGCTGCGGGAAGACGACCACGCTCCGTCTCATCGCGGGCCTGGAGAAACCGAACGACGGCGCGGTTCGGCTCCAGGGCACCCCGGTCGCGGACGAGGGTCGGTTCGTTCCGCCCGAGGAGCGCGGAACGGGCGTCGTCTTTCAGGAGTTCGCGCTGTTTCCCCACCTCACCGCCCGCGAGAACGTCGCGTTCGGGCTGCAGGAGTGGGCCGAGCCCGATCGCGAGGCCCGCGTCTCGGAGCTGCTCGAGCTGGTCGGCCTCGAGGATCACGGCGAGGACTACCCCGACGAGCTCTCGGGCGGCCAGCAACAGCGGATCGCGCTCGCGCGCTCGCTGGCGCCGGAACCCGAGATGTTGTTGCTCGACGAGCCGTTCTCGAATCTGGACGTCGACCTTCGCGTCGAGATGCGCGAGGAGGTCCGTCGGATCATCAAAGCGACGGGCGTCACCGCCGTCTCGGTCACCCACGATCAGGAGGAGGCGCTGTCGATCTCCGATCGGGTCGCCGTGATGAACGACGGAGACATCGAGCAGGTCGACACGCCGGAGCTGGTCTTCCAACAGCCCGAATCACGGTTCGTCGCGGGCTTTCTCGGCCACGCGAGTTTCCTCTCGGGGACGGTCCGGGGCGAGGCCGTCGACACCGCCCTCGGACAGGTTCCTCGGGACAGCGTCAACGG
This sequence comes from Natronococcus sp. JC468, assembly GCF_012163165.1. NCBI lineage: Archaea > Methanobacteriati > Methanobacteriota > Halobacteria > Halobacteriales > Natrialbaceae > Natronococcus > Natronococcus sp. JC468. The sequence goes on along the minus strand of NZ_JAAVUO010000011.1, from coordinate 91,426 downwards.
CCTCGCCCACCAGTACGACGGGACCGACGTCGACCTGCTGGTCCGACCGGACGACGTGACCGCCTACTCGGCCGCCGACGTCGACGCCGCGGCCGACGGCACCGTCGTCTACCGCCGCTATCTCGGACCCACGGTACTCTACCGCGTCGAGCTCGACACCGGCGAGACGATCGAGTGTATGCACAACCACTCCGACCGAATGGACCTGGACGAGCGCGTCGCGGTGCGGGTCACCGCCGACCACGAGCTGGCCTGGTTCCCCGCGGGCCAGCGCGACCGAACGCCCTCGGTCGCCGCCGACTGAAGCGCCACCAGCCCCCTGTTCCGTCCGGTTCTCCGGCGATGCGGCGGTTTTGCGACGCGTCGCCACACAATGCTTAAACCGAAACCCTTCCTACATCGGGGTATGCACAAGGACGAACTCCTCGAACTCCACGAAGAACTCGTCGTGATCATGGAGTACTTCTCGGAGCGCGAGGAGGTCGACGAGGAGTTGTTCGACCCGTACCGCCAGCTCGACGTCGACCCGTCGCACGTCCACAAATCGAAGAGCGAGCACAAACACGCCGTCTTCGTGCTGGGCAACGCGCTGGCGAAGGCGATGAGCGAGGACGAGTTCTCGAGCGCCGGCCGGATCGGCAAACGCATGAAGGAACTCGCCGAGGACGCCGAATCGAAGATATAGACGAAACGTATTTGTCTCGGATCCCGGTTGTTCACGCATGGACTCGCGCACGCAAGAGCGCGTCGAACGCTGGGATTCTCGGCCGTTCGACGGCGATCTCCGCGCTCTGGCTGCCGGCGATTTCTCCGGCGCCGTCGTCTCCGACGGTGCCTGGCTGTTCGTGCTCGGCGGTCGCATCGTCGGTGTCGTCGACGGCGCTCCCGAGGCGTTCGCGGGCGGTTCGGGAACGGTCTACGAGGCTCCCCACCGCGCCCTGCCGTTGCTTTGCTCGATGAAGGCACGGTGTGGCGCCCCCCGCGGAACGTACGACACGGTCGAGACGCCCCTCGAGGAGATCGACCGAACCCTCCGGGAGGGGTCGTTCACGGGCTTCGTCGAACTGAGCGAGAACGTCCACAGCGGGGACTACTACCTCGTCTACTACGGCGGTCGCCGGATGGCGGTCGCCTACGTCGGCGACGCCGAACGACTGCTCGTGGGGACCGACGCCTTCGAGCGGGCGGCCGACGAGGGCGGCAGTTACGCGGTCGTCGACGTCGAGATCGACGTTCGGGACGTCGCCGAGCTAGACGTCGAGGCGCCGTCCGGCGCCGAAGCCGGATCCCGAGCGGACGGCCAGAGCACGAATCCCGACGACGAGCGCGCCGCGAGCGCCGAGGCCGCTCGAGCGACCGCGGGGAATCGGGCGTCGGAACCGTCCACGGAGGCGACCGAGGCGGAAACCGATCGGTCGAACGACGAACCACCCGAGCCGACGACTCGAGACGATCCGGCGTCTCGCGAAGCACGGGACGAACCCACGGGCGAGTCGGCGCGAACGCAACCCGGCGCGAACGGCGACGGCGCCCTCGAGGCCGCGGATCGCGACGCGGACGTCGACGACATCGAGGCCGAACGAGAGTCGCTTCGCGCTCGAAACCGGGAGCTGTCGGCGACCGTCGACAGGCTCCGCTCGCGGGTCCGAACCCTCGAGGCCGAACTCGAGGACGCCCGCGCGGGCCCGCCGCGGGAGTCCGCGCCCGGCCCCGACCTCGGGCTCGACGAGGCACTCTCGCAGACGAACCTCTTCGTCCGGTACGAGTCCCGGAGCCAGCCGACGCTCGGCGCGGCCCGCGAGGCCCGCATCGAGCGCGAGGCGGTCGGCTCGAACCTGCGGCTGGAGTATCACACGCGGTTCGACGACGTCGGCGCGACCATCGACGGCGACCCCTTCGAGGAGGTGTTGGCCAACACGATGGAGTTTCGGTTCCTCGAGTGGCTCGCGACGGAGCTCTTTTTCGAGATCCGCGACACCGGCCGCGCGGACGCCCTCGCCGACCTCTACGAGGGAATCTCGCGGATCGATCGCGTCGAACTCCGTTCCGCGGTCCCTCTCGAGGACGACCGAGATTCCGTCGAGTTCGACGTCGTCGCCTACGACAAGCGGGGGAGCCCGCTACTGGTCGCGATTCTTGACGACTCCCGGGATCCGATCCCGCGCGAGCGCGTCGAGGGCGCGAGGACGGACGCGTCGGCGGTCGCGGACCGCTACCCCGAGTTCGCCGCCGCGCTTGTCGTCGCCCGGAGCTACTTCGAACCCGGCGCGCTCGAGGTCGTCGAGGAGGCGACCAGGAGCGGCTTCCTCAGCCGTGGCTCGCGGCTGAGCTACGTCAACGATCCGGGCTATCACCTCTGTCTGGCCGAGGCGCGGTCGGCGGGGTTACATCTGACCGTCCCCGAACTCTGATCGCGTCGCTCGGGCCCTATCCGCACGAAACGACGAGAAAGGAGAGACTAGCCTTCGATCTCGGCGACGTCTTCGATCTTCATTCCCTCGAGCTTGTCGACGATGTCGTCGATCTTGCCGTCGAGGTCGTCGACGAACTCCGCGGTGCGTTCGGTCTTGATCGCACCCTGGCTCGAGGGCTCGATGAGGTTCTCCTCCTCGAGGACCCGCAGGGAGTACCGGACCTTGTGGTGGGGGTATCCCGTCTCGTTCGACATCTTGACGATCCCGATCGGTTCGTTCTCGATGACCATCTTCAGGACCTGCAGATGTCGTTCCAACATATCGACTTCCTTCTCAAGTCGGTCTATCATGGCATTTGTTAACTTGTCTTTGGAGCCTTTAAAAGTTACTCTCTGCGAGTGAAACGACCACTCTCAATCGTGTGTCAGATCCTGTCAGTAGTTAACGCTTCCGGTCGCACACGCCTGCAGGCGTGTGTGGCACGAACGGGTTCGCCTGCGGACCGATTTGACGGGAACGGTCGCGCGGCCGCTGCACGGAGATGTGTCCCGCACCCGGCTCGCGCGCCGCTGAGTTCCGAACGGTATCCGCGTCCGTGGATACGTTCCCCGTCGATCGCCCGCACAGACCGTAATCTGTTTATCGGCCGGGCAAGAATCCGCCGCTGTTATGACCGTCACCATCGTCGGGTCGCAACTCGGCGACGAAGGGAAGGGCGGAGTCGTCGACCTCTTCGGCGACGCCGCCGACGTCGTTGCCCGGTATCAGGGCGGCGACAACGCAGGCCATACCGTCGTTCACGACGGCGAGAAGTACAAACTGTCGCTCGTGCCCTCCGGCGCCGTCCGAGGGAAGGTCGGCGTGCTCGGCAACGGCTGCGTCGTCAACCCACGGACGCTGTTCGACGAAATCGAGACGCTCCAGGAGAAAGGCCTCGATCCCGACGTTCGGGTCGCGGAACGCGCCCACGTCATCCTGCCGTTTCACCGTGTCCTCGACGGTATCGAGGAGGACGTCAAGAGCGAAGACGATCAGGAAGTCGGCACGACCGGTCGCGGCATCGGCCCGACCTACGAGGACAAAGCCGGTCGTCGCGGCGTCCGCGTCGGTGACCTGCTCGACCCCGACGTGCTCCGGGACCGACTCGAGTACGTCGTGCCACAGAAGCGCGCGCTCGTCGAGGACGTCTACGGCGCCGACGTCTCGGACCTCGAGAATCCGGACGCGTTCGACGTCGACGCACTCTTCGAGGAGTTCCGCGAGGTCGGCGAGCGCCTCGCCGAGGAGAACATGACCGTCAACGCAAGCGCGTTCCTCACGGACGCGATGGCCAATGGCGAGACCGTCATGTTCGAGGGCGCACAGGGGACCGTCATCGACATCGACCACGGGAACTACCCCTACGTCACCTCCTCGAATCCGACCGCGGGCGGCGCAGCAGTCGGCACGGGCCTTAGTCCCAACGTCATCGCAGACGGTGAGATCATCGGCATCGTCAAGGCCTACCTCACGCGCGTCGGGAGTGGCCCGCTGCCGACCGAACTCGGCGGCGTCGTCGGTGACACGCCCGACTACGACGAACAGGGCGACGGCGAGAACGAAGAGCTCGCAACGTACATCCGCGAGGAGGGCGGCGAGTACGGGACTGTTACCGGTCGCCCGCGCCGCGTCGGCTGGCTCGACATGCCGATGTTACGCCACTCCGCGCGCGTCAACGGCTTCACCGGCCTCGCAATCAACCACATCGACGTGCTCGCCGGCCTCGAGGAGGTGCAGGTCGGCCACAGCTACGAACTCGACGGCGAGGAACTGCTCGCGATGCCTCCGACGACCGAGGAGTGGGGTCGCTGCGAGGCGAACCTGAAGACCTTCGAGGGCTGGGACGACGTCGACTGGAGCGCGGTCGCCGACGAGGGGTACGAGGCGATCCCCGAGAACGCCCGCACCTACCTCGAGTACGTCGCCGACGAGCTCGAGGCCGACATCTACGCCGTCGGCGTCGGTCCGGGCCGCGGGGAGACCGTCGTCGTCGAGAACCCCTACGAGTAGCTCTCCGGCCCGCCCCCGTTTCGGGACGGAGCCCCGCCGCTCGCCTCGATTCGACCCGATCGCCGCGGCGTTCCCGAAGCCTTTTGCTGAATGCGTTCGCCTGTCGTAGTATGAAGGAGTCGCTGCTGGAGATCCTCTGTTGTCCACTCGACAAACACGACCTGGAGCTCGAAGACGCCGAATACGAGGACGACGAAGTCGTCGGCGGGACCCTCGTCTGTACCGAGTGCGGCGAGCGCTACCCCATCGAGGACGGGATCCCGAACCTGCTGCCGCCGGACATGCGCGAAGAGTCCTCCGCCTGAACGCTCGAACCGTGTTCACCCCAGCGGTCACCGTCCACGTCAACCGTGACTCGCCCGGGCGCCTCGAGGCAGCGACCGCCACGTTCGAGACGGCCGAGTCGTTCACCCTGCTGCTCGAGGGCCACGACACGCCGACCCACGTCCACTGCCGGCTCGACGAGGAGCTGGCCCGCGTCGCCTCGCTACCCCAGTCGAACTACTACGTCGAGGCTGACGCGCGGACCCCGGTTCCGATCGACGTCGATCCGAGCGGGCTCGAGGATCCCGTGCAGGGCTATCTCGAGGTCTCGACGGGATACGGCGCCGAGTCGGCGGCGATCGCGGTCACGATCGAGCCCGGTCCCGACCGGGTCGAGGTCGACGAGTCCCTCGCGCGGCCGAACCGTTCGGCGAGCGATAGCGCCGGTTCGTCCGAACCGTCGCGGCCGCTGTTCGGCGACCGCGAGAGCTCCGACGGCCTGGGTCCGACGGCCCTGGCAGCGCTCGCGCTCGGTGGGGTCGCCCTCGCGCTCGTGCTGGCGCTCGCCGTCGCCGCGACCGCCGGCGGGACGACGGCGGTCGCGGTCTTCGCGGTCGTCGCCGTCGCCGTCGTCGCCGCGGTCGGACTACGCGTTCGCGACTAGTTTTCCCGCTCTACCGCCTCGAGGCCGCCGTCCTCGTCGAACCGTTTTGCCCGGAGGTACCGCGCCCGGTAGCGGTTCGCGCCGTCCCCGACGTCGGCCTCCCGGATCTCGTCGGTGCGCCCGTCCGCGACCGCGTCGATCAGCTCGGCGAGCTGGTTGAACTCGCTCGTCGTCAACTCGAGTTCGTAGGTGCGCTCGTCTTCCGACTCGAGGATCGTCCACTGGCGCGCGGCTGCGACGACGAGCGAGCAGGGCTCCCGGCAGGGAAACGGGCCCGTGCCGCCTTCGGGGGCGAGCGCGTCGCCGTCGTCGTACTCCCACTCCCGGCGGCGCAGACACTGCGAGTCGACGCAGCAGGCCTCGGCCATCCAGTCGACGGCCTCGCGGGGGAGCTCGTCGATCACGTCGTAGATCCCCGTCTGGCGCGCGGCGGTCTCGGTCCAGTGATCGACGTCGAGTTCGCCGCGCAGCTCCCGGTGCCAGTTGGCGATCGTCGCGGGGTAGAAGAAGTCGACTCCCTCCACGAGTTCGCGGCCCGTCAGGTCGGGAAGGATCCAGCCCGAGCGCAGGGAGGGCGCGGTCTTCAGCGGTCGGTAGCGGCCGTCCTCGTCGTAGGTCGCGAGTTCGCGGGCCTCCCGGGGATCGTCGCGGACCTCGAGCGCGCCGCGAGCGCGGTCGGCGTCGTCGACGTGACGGAGTTCGTAGACGCGTTCGCCCTCCTCGCGGTCGAGTCCGACAGTGACCAGGAGCTCGCCCCACTCCCGCTCGAGGCCGTCCGCGAGTGCGTCGTAGCGGGCCGGAACCTCGAGGGGAGTGTCCTCGAGCGTTCGGTGGTCGACCGTCGCCTCCGCGATCGGCGCCCGCTCGCACCAGCGCAGGAAGGCTCTCCGGGCGGTCCCCTCGCCTCCGATCGCGTCCCAGTAGCGCCAGTTCGTGACGTACCGCGGGCGCGAGTCGAGGGCGGTCCGAAGCTCCTCGGCCTCGAGTTCGGCCCGTTCGGCATCGGGCGTCTCGAGGACGTACGTTCCGTCGGCCGCGCGCTCGAGGAAGAGCCCGTCGAACTCGAGGCCGCCCTCGGCGGCGGCGAGCAGGTCCTCGAGGCCGGGTGGCAAGTCGGACACGGTCAGTCACCCGCACCCGCGCTCGGTCCGCGCTCGTCCCCGCTCGCGCTCTCGCCGTCGACCGCCGTCGCCGCGCGAACGCGCTCGCGGGCGTCGCCGACGGCCGCGCCGGCGTCGGCCGCCCGCTCGAGGACCACGTCGGCCAGCAGTCCCTCGGTACCGACGGCGCCGGCGTACCAGATCCGGCGACCGTCTACGTCGGCGGGAACCTCCCACCCCAGTCGGTAGTCTTCGGTCAGTCCCACGTCCTCGGGGATGTCCTCCTGGGTGTGGTAGCCGTCGGCGATAAACAGGGGGACGACGACGATATCGTCACTCTCGAAGAAGTCAGTGACATCGTCGACCTCGGGCTCCTCGTCCATGAACAGCGCCCGCACCTCGTCGAAGCGGTCCCGCCGCCGGATGCGGTCGGCATGGTACTCGACGGCCTTCGCGGAGTTCTCGTTGCGCTCGGTGCCGTGGCCGACGACCGCCAGTCCGAACCCGGCCCCGACGCCGGGATCGCCCGTAACGCTCTCAGCCCGCCGGACGATCACGTCGGTCATCGCGTCGTGGGTTCCCACGGGGCCGCAGTAGTGGATCGTCTTCCCGACGTCGGTCGCCTCGAGGGTGACGTGGGAGGCGTCGGTGCCGTCGGACTCCCAGCGGGCGGGGTCCCATCCCTCGAGGCGTAGCTCCCGGGGAATGACCCGCTCGGTGAAGTACCCCTCGCTGATAAACAGCGGGACGACGAACACCTCCTCGGACTCGAGGGTACGTACCACCTCCCGGAAGTGCGGTTCCTCCTTCCAGAACGCCTCTCGGACCTCGTCGAACGCCCCCGCCTCGCGGACGGCGTCGGCGTGGGCGTAGGTCGGATCCGAGGCGTTCGGGTTCAGGTGTGACCCGTGGGCCGCGACGACCAGCGCTTGCATGCGCGACCGTTGGGAGGGGCGCCGCTTAGGAACTTCGCCGAGGGCGCACATTGCCGTCGTTCCCGACGGTTCGAGCGACGGGCCGTCGGCTACGGGATCGAGAGATCGGTTCTGGCCTCGCACGCGCCGTCCTGGGCGCGCAGCTCCGCGACGGCGGTGTACTCCCCGGTCAGGGGATCCTCCCACTCTGCCCCGTAGGTCGCGGTCTCGCCGGGTGCGATCCGCTCGGAGCCGATCATCTGGGCGAACAGCCGACCGTCGGTGTAGCGCCAGACCTCCCTGCCCTCGTCCTCGACGACGAACTCGGCCTTGCAGGCGTCGGAGAACCGGAGCTCGACGGGTTCGGTGCCCGCGTTCGTGACGGCGAACTCGAACCGAACCGCATCCGTTCCAGCGCCGGACGATACCGTCGCCTTGAGTTCTCCTTCGAGTACCATACCGGACCTGCGCCGCTTCGCCGTATAGGTCTTGAGCCGGCAGCGGTCGACGCTCGACGAGCCGCTCCCGCCGTCTGACCGAGGCTCGAGGGCCCGTCGACCGCGACGGATCCCGGTCGGGAACCGGAGGTCTCCGGGAACAGTAGGCCTATCCGCGTTCGCCGCTAGCTTCGGGACGTGCAATTCGTCGGGTACGAGCCGAGCGGACGGGGGTCGGCGCTGCTGGTCGCCGACGGCGGGAGCGTCGAAGCCGTCCCGCTCGAGCCCGGCGCGGAACTCTCGTACGCGCTGGGTCCGCGACACTGTGCGGGAACGATCGCCGACGGCGAGCACGTCCCCTGCGACCGCTCGACGGCCCCGTACTGCGATCACCACACGAACACGTGGGTCTGCGCCCGCTGTACGGGCACCTGTCTCAAACCCGAGATGGACTGCTATCAGGAACACGCCGTCTACGTCGCCGCGTTCGCCCCGGACACGTTCAAGGTCGGCGTCACCAAATCCCGGCGCCTCGAGACCCGCCTCCGCGAGCAGGGCGCCGACCGGGCGGCCCACGTCCACACCGTCTCGAACGGCCGGATCGCCCGTGAACTCGAGTCCGAGATCGCCACCCGACTGGTCGATCGCGTCCGGACGGACCGGAAGGTCGCCTCGCTGGCGAGGTCCGTCGACGAGGCCGCCTGGGAGGACGCCCTCGCGGAGTTCGACGTCATCGACCGGTTCGACCTCGAGTACGGCCTCGGACTCGACCGCCGCCCGATCCGCGAGACGATCGCTTCGGGAACGGTCGTCGGCGTGAAGGGACGGCTGCTGGTCCTCGAGAACGGCGCGACGACCTACGCCGTCGACCTGCGCGACCTCGTGGGCTACGAGATCGCGACGGGGATGCCGAGCGGAAATCGCCAGTCGTCGCTCGGATCGTTCGGCTGACTCGAGACGAACCGGTATCGCTCGAGTCGCTCGGGATCACACGCGCCGGATAAACGCGTCGGCGGTCGGGAACATGGTAATCCTTTTCCGCGGCGGTACAGAACCCGGAGGTATGGCTGACGAAAACGAACCCGAGGACGTCGGTGACGACGGCGACGGCGAGGAGAAATCCTTCCGAGAGCGAGTCGAGGAGATCCGCGAGAAGCGCGCCGAGGAAGGCGAGGGTGAGGGCGAACCGCCCGAGAGCCCGTTCGGCGGCGGCGGTGGCGGCCCCGGCGGCATGGGCGGCGGCGGCAACCCCTTCGCCCAGATGATGGGCGGCATGATGGGCGGCGGTCCCGGCGGCGGTCCGGGCGGTCCCGGCGGCCAGGACGAGGGTAACGAGGAGCTCGTCCGGGAGGTTCGACAGCTCCGCGACGAGATGCGCGATCAGACCCGCGCGCTCAAGCGCATCGCCGACGCGCTCGAGGATCGGTAGTCGACTTCAGTTTCGGTTTCCGTTTTCGAGGCGTTCCTGGCTCGCGCAGCGGCGCGATCGTCCGCCGCGCGTCGCCGTCAGTTCGACGGACCGAAGACGACGACGAAACTCGATCGGGCTATCGTCGACGAAACGCGAGGTGGCCGACGGCGCGTATCCGCTCCGCGTACACCAGTACCGCATACCAGTCGAAGTCACTCCCGCTCGTCGCGGTCTTCCAGTCGACGGTCGAGGTACCGACGGACCGCAGCGGTCGGCCGACGGCCGACGAGCCGATCCGAGAGCCAGACGCAACTGACCGCCAGCGTGAGTCCGGCGACGACGTCGATTCCCCAGTGGATTCCCAGGTACATCGTCGAGATCGCGACGCTGACCGCGAGCACGGCCGCGACCGGAAACCACTTCGGATAGCTCGAGCGCGTCTTGTACGCGAAGATCCCGACGGTGGCGGACAGCGAGGTGTGCAGCGAGGGAAAGACGTTGGTGTTGCGGTTGACCTCGCGGGTGAGGTGTTGGTACTCCGGACTGTTGTCGTACAGCATCGTCACCGTCAACTCCTCGGGCATCACGTTTCGCGGGCCGTAGGCGATGATCAGGAGGTAAAACACCAATCCGAGCACGTAATTGAGCGAGTACGCCGTCAGCAGCCGCCGAAAGGTCCGCGTTTCCGACAGCGCGAAGTACGCGATACCGGGGAAGATCAGCAGGAACGCGTAACCGTAGACGTAGATAAACGAGAAGTACGCCGTCAGCTCCTCGGTCGCGATCGACTGGAAGACGAGGACGAACTCCCCCTCGATATCGTAGAACGCCTTGGTCATGTGGAGCCCGATGAACTCCGAGATCCCCGGGCCGGCCTGTCGCATGACGCGGTTGAGCCACAGCACGGCTGCGAGCCCCGCTAACGCGGGTGCCGACGCTCGGATGCGGGAGCGCCACTCCCTCGCGGTCGCGACGAGGCGCTCGCGGCCGACGAACACGACGATCGACGTGAGCAACAGGGCACTGACGACGACGGCAACCTGCGTCAGCACCTGGGTGAGAACATCAGCGTCCATCGTATTACAGGCGAAGCCGACCCTGCTCGTCGTACTGGTACCCCGCGCCCTCCAGGGCGTCCCTGGCGGCTTCGACGTCGAGCTCTCCGTCGTCGCCGAAAAACGGTGCTACCGGATCCGCGCCGTCCCAGGCCAGCTCGTCGGGCACCCACTCCTCGAGAAGCGGCGCCACGGTTGGAGTCGCCTGGCCCGCGAAGATTTCGTCGGCGATCCAGGACTTGTCGAGCAGCCGGGAGACGATCCGCCGGGCGTGGGGATTGCTGAACGGTTCGATACGCGTGTTGAACCCCACGTAGTAGAACGTTTGCGACGGTGTCGTGAGGTGCTCGACGTCGGAATCGTCCGGAATCGTATCGAGCGCGTGGGCCTCGAGCATCGACGCCGTGAAGTCGGCGCCGTCGTTGGCGACGCGCCCGATCGAGGAGGCGCTTCCGGGATCGATGCCGAACTGGAGCCGCTCGACGCCGACCGCGGGCAGGTCGACGTCCTCGCGACGGGTGAAGTGGTCCTCGTACCGCTCGAGGGTGAGGTGCTCGCGCTCGCTACGGCTCTCGAAGCGGAACGGGCCGCTCCCGATCGGCGGGACGTTGTCCATCGTCACGAGCCCCCACCGTCCCTGCGTGGGCGTAAACGACATCGCGCTCTCGATACGGGACTCGACCTCCTCGCGCCACCAGTTCTCGGGAAGGATCGGGACGGTGAGCGCGCGCCGGGCGGCCTCGTCCCCCGCCGAGGTCTCGAGGCGAAGCTCGCGGTCGCCCTCGACGACGACGTTCTCGATCGCCGAGACGTGGCCCCGGTACCGCGGCGCCGGCGACGCGGACTCGGCGCGGCCGAGCGCCGTATCCTCGAGGAACTGGTAGGTGAAGGCGACGTCGGCTGCGGTGAGCGGTTCGCCGTCGTGGAACCGACAGTCCTCGCGGAGCGTCACCGTCACGTGGCCGACGATGTCGTCCCTCCCGTCGACGGTCGTCCACTCCCAGTCCTCGGCCAGCCAGGGGACGAGTTCGCCGTCGTGTTCGGTCGCCAGCGAGTCGTACAGCAGATCGATCGTCGATCCCCGCTCGCGCAGCGTCGCCGACAGCGGATTCAGGTTCCGCGAGATCCGGGAGTCGGTGACGAGCACGCGGAGGCGGTCGACGTCCTCGGCGGGTTCGAGACCGAGGTACCCGTGGCGGCTCTCGGGGTGGTCGTGGTTCCACCCCTCGAAACGATCGCTCCGGGCGACGCGGTGTTCCACGGGGAAACACAGCGGCTCGAAGGGCTTTTCCTCGGCCAGCGACTCGAGCAGCTCCGCGACGATCTCCCGGCGTCGCTCGCCGCTGGCCCGGCGCTGGGCCTCGAGGTGGTTGTCGAAGGGGATATTGGCGAACCCGAACGGGTTCTGCCAGCCCGCTTCGTTCGCGTACGTCGAGTGCAGCGTCTCGTAGAGGAAGTCCGGATCGAAGTCGGCGGGGTGGCGCCCGACGTAGAGATCGAACTCGCCGCCGAGCAACACGGTTTCGAGAAACTCCGAGCGCGATCGCATATCGATGGAGGTGTTGACACCGACTGCCTCGAGGTTGGCCTCGAGTTCGCGGGCAATACGGACGGCTTCTCTGTCGCCGTCGGCGGGGACCGTCGTGATGGAGAGGGCAAGGCGGTCCGTGTCCTGGTTGACGGTGCTCTCGGCGCGGTTGACGCAGCCACTGGTCGGGAGAACGAGTCCGGTCGCGCCAGCGGCCAACAGCGTCCGCCGGCTGACACCGTCGTCAGGACCGGTTGATTCACTATTCATTCCGCTCTGGTGTCCCGATTCGGGACAGCTATATAACAATCTTCTGTTCTGTGCGTGTGATAAACCGGATGTTTGAGTCGATATACCCCGCATAATCGGCGTTTCGTTCCGTTTCGTCCGTTCCGTAACACCAATGTGGAGACGCCAGAAACACGCGGACGTGACCGTCGCCGCCGAGCGGATCGACCGCCTCCACGAGCTGGCTCGAGCGGCGGCCGCGGACGGCGACACCGACCGCGCCCGGTACTACGTTCGGCTCGCGCGCCGGATTGCGGAGCGAAACCGGCTCGCGCTCCCTCGGGAGTTCCGTCGGTTCACCTGCGACGCCTGCGACGCGTACCTGCGGCCCGGACGGAACGCCCGCGTTCGAACTCGAGACGGCCACGTCGTCATCACGTGTGACTGTGGCGCCCAGGCTCGATACCCCTACGAGGAGTAGACTCCGTCCGATATTGCTAAGATTCAAACGGTTCGCGTTGCTATGCGGAGGTATGGATATCGAAGAGCGCAAGCGGCGAGCTCACGACCTCGACGTCACCGTCTGGGTCGGCAAGAGCGGCCTCGAGGCCGTCGTAGACGAACTCGACGATCAGCTCTCGAACGCGGATCTGGTGAAGGTGAAGTTTCTGAGAGCCGCCCGCGCCGGCGATTCGACCGAGGAGCAGGCGGCCGAACTCGCCGATCGGGTCGACGCGGAGCTCGTCGACGCCCGCGGTCACACCGCGGTACTGTACCGATGATCGGCGGACCGCCCGCCCAGGTCGAAACCCCGGACACGATCGATACGGCGACGCTGGTCGATCTCGCGATCACGGGAATGCGGTTCGTCGTCGCCTTCGCCGTCGTGCTGGCGATCGGACGGCTCGTCCTCGTTCCGCTGGTCAACCGCGCGTTCGATCGGCGCGATCTGGACGAACACGTCCGGAACCCGCTGTTGATGCTGACGCGGTTCGGCGTCCTCTTCGTCGCCGTCGCGGGCGCGTTCGGCTTCGCCGGATACGAGAACTTCCTCGTGTCGCTGGCCGGGATCGCCGCGGCCGGAGCGCTCGCGGTCGGGCTAGCGCTACAAAACGTCATCTCGAACTTCGTCGCGGGCGTGTTCATCTACGTCGACAAACCGTTCCGCATCGGCGACTGGATCGAGTGGGACAACGGCGACTACGCCGGCGTCGTCGAGGACATCAGCCTCCGCGTAACGAAGGTTCGAACGTTCGACAACGAGCTGTTGACGGTCCCGAACTCGGCGCTCACCGAGAACGTCATCAAAAACCCCGTCGACGGCGACAAGCTCCGGCTGAAGTTCGTCTTCGGCATCGGCTACGGCGACGACATCCAGCAGGCGACCGACATCATCGTCGAGGAGGCCCGACGCCATCCCGATATCATGGACGATCCCGCGCCGTCGGTGCGACTGACCGAACTCAACGACTCCGACGTCGGCCTCCAGTCGCGGATCTGGATCGCCAACCCCTCGAGAGCCGACTTCGTCCGCACCAGAGGCGAGTTCATCACCGCCGTCAAACGGCGCTTCGACGAGGAGGGGATCGACATCCCCTACCCCGTTCGCACCCTCGAGGGCGGGCTCGAACTCGAGGACCGACAGCAGGTCGCCGAAGCCGCCGAGTAGCGTCCTGTGGGATTTACTCGTCGAGACGATCACATCAATAGCTGGGAGTACGCTCGAGCGATGGCGCGAGCCGGTGAGGGGGCGCACTTTCGGTCTCGTGACCGCACGGCGTTCGCTGGACCGCGGAGTGAAGCCAGGACGCTCACCGATACGTCGAACGGTGGCAACGCCGCTGCTCGAGGTGAGGAGTACGGAACGAAGTATGAGTGTGGAGGGCCGCGGTTGCCCGGCGTTCCGGCCGGGGGAATCCCGGTTGCCTTCTCCACCCCGCGACCCGTCGAGCGACAGGTGTCCGGCGGTCCACTGCTCGCTTCCGCGCCTGATGGGCTGTCGCCGACTAACCGCGATGGGGCGTCCCTGCGGACGGCCACCGCGGACCGCTGTCCCCGACGGACGAGGCTTCTCTGTTGGCTCCCGGGGCCCCGGCCGGTCTGACCGGACGCCCGCGGCGTTCGGTCCCCGCTAATGACCATAGCGCGGGTAACGAGCAGGGCCAAACTGCCCGACCTATCCATCCCTACGTAGGGGGCAGGAACTTAAGGGCCTTTCGCCTCCGAAATCGATCGAAGGCGCGGGGATCGGTCTCGAACGGCGGAGAACCGAACCCGTCTCTCGAGGTGAACGCGGAGGGGCGGGGCGAAGCCGCTCGAGTTCGCCGAGTGCACCGTTATCCGCCGTACGCTTCCCGAAACCGGCCGACTTCTCGGTCCGTACCGGCGATCACGAGGCGATCGTCCGCGCCGAAACGCATTCCGTCGACGGCGGAGTGGAGGCCTCCGTTGCGCTCGAGCGCGACGATGGAACACCCCGTCTCTCGACGTATCTTCGCCGACGAGAGTTCGTCGCCCACGAGCGCAGCCGCGTCCGTCGAGCGGAGCTGGAGCCGATCGCCGAGGGTCATGACCTCCTGTTCGAACACGCGACGGAGGATCATCCGGCCCGCGACGTTCGGCAGCGCGAGGACGTAATCGACCCCCGCGGCCCGCAACGCGGCGACGCTCTCCGCGGTGTTGGCGCCGACGATGATCTCGAGATCGGGGGTGAGCGCGCGGGCGGTGAGTGCCGTGAGGATCGCGTCGTCGTCCGTCTCGAGTGCGACGATGAGCGTCTCGGCGTCTTCGATCCCCGCCTCGAGGAGCGTTTCCTCGGTCGTCGCGTCGCCGACGACGTCGACGTGGTCGCCGGCCTCGCGGTCGACGACGACGGTCTCCAGACCGGCGCGTTCGAGAGTTCCGTACGCCGACCGCCCGACGAGACCGGCACCGATCACGACGACGGGATCGGCTGCCGTCCGGTAGCGGTGTCCGGTCGTGCCCGTCGCGTCGGCGACCGCCTCGAGTTCCGACTCTGACCCGACTACGAGCAGCGCGGTGTTCTGGTCGATGCGAACGCGCTCGGACAGCGTCGTGACGAAGTCGCCGCGTATCCACGCGCCGAGGATGGTCGCACCAGTCTCCTCGAGTCGACGGGACGAGGCGACGGTCTCTCCGAAGAGGTCGGCGTCCGGATCGACGAGGAACTCGACGACGTCGAACGCCTCGCCGAGTTCGAGTTCGTCGCCCAAGTCGGAATCGACCACGTCGCGGACCCTGTCCCCGAGGGCCTTTCCGAGCCGGTGTTTCGGCGACAGCACCTCGTCGACGCCGGCGTACCGGAAGTACCGCGCCCGCGAGGGATCGGTGATGAGAACGAAAACCGTGGCCTCGGGGTCGTGGTCTTCGATCGCGAGGACAGCCCTGACGAATTCGTGTTCGGCGCCGTCGACGACGACCGCGCTTGCGTCCTCGAGTTGTGCCGCGTCGAGCGCGTCGTCGGTCGCCGGATCCCCGTGGAGGACCGTGAGGCCGTCCTCGTGAAGCCGCCGGGCGCGGTCCTCGTCGGCCTCGAGGATCGCGTACGGCGTCCCGCTGGCCTCGAGCTCGCCGACGAGCGTCTCACAGAGGTCGGTGTAGCCGACGATAATGACGTGATTCTCGAGTTCGTTGACGTGTTCCGGCGGCGTCGGCTGGAGGATCGTCTGCAGCCACGGGATGACGAACAGCGGGACGGCGACGAAGATGTAGCTGATCCCCGTCACCTGGATCAGCATCATCAGGAGCGTCATCTCGGGGGTTTCCCAGGGTGCATCCTGGCCGTACCCCGTCGTCGTCATCGAGTGGAAGACGACCTCGAGTGCCTGAAACCACGTTCGCGGTTCGCCCTCGAGGACGGCCATTCCCCACTGGTAGAGGTACGCGTACGTACTGATCAGCAGTAGCAACGAGCCGAAGTAGCCCGCGATTCGATAGACGAGTCGGACCACGATCACCTGCTCCGGGCGCGCGGTCCGTCGCCGCCGTCATCGATCATTCGCTCGCGCTTTGCGGCGGACGACTATCTCTCTTCGTGGGGCCAGTGCAAGGACCCGCGGGTTGCGACGCACGAGCAAACCGAGCGCGGAGCGGACGGGATCTCGCCGGATTACGCTTCGCCCTCGGCATCCTCGAGCACGTCGTCGAGGTCACCCGCTCCGGGGCCGGCTTCGAACTCGGCGACCGCGTCCGGCGAGATCTCCTCGAGCGCACGCTCGAAGTGGTCGGCGGTGAGTTCGATGGCTTCGACGTCGGAGTCCTCGCCGGCGGCCTCGCGCTCGACGTGTTCGCGGACCGCGATCGTCGCGGCCTCGCGGCAGACGGCTTCGACGTCGGCGCCGGTGTAGCCCTCGGTCTCCTCGGCCAGCGTGTCGAGGTCGACGTCCGCGGCCAGCGGCCGATCCTGGGTGTGGATCCGGAAGATCTCGCGGCGGGCGTCCCTGTCGGGCTCGGCGACCTCGACGTGGCGGTCCAGCCGGCCGGGCCGCAGCAGGGCGTCGTCGATTAGCTCCGGACGGTTCGTGGCCGCGACCACGACGACGTCCTCGAGCTCCTCGAGCCCGTCGAGTTCGGTCAGCAGCTGGGAGACGACCCGTTCGCCGACGTTCGAGTCGCCGCCCCCGCTGCCGCGTTTAGACGCGATGGCGTCGATCTCGTCGAAGAAGACGATCGTCGGGGCGTTCGCGCGGGCCTTCTCGAAGACCTCGCGGACGCCCTTCTCCGACTCGCCGACGTACTTATCGAACAGCTCCGGCCCCTTGACCGAGATGAAGTTCGACCGCGACTCGTTCGCGACGGCCTTGGCGAGCAGGGTCTTTCCGGTGCCCGGCGGCCCGTGGAGCAGAACCCCCTTCGCGGGGCTGAGGTCGACCCGCTCGTAGGCGTCGGCGTGTTCCATCGGCCACTGGATCGCCTCGCGGAGCCGCCCCTTCGCCTCCTCGAGGCCGCCGACGTCCTCGTAGGTGACGTCGGGAACCTCGACGAACACCTCCCGCATCGCGGAGGGCTCGACGCCCCGGAGCGCGCTCCGGAAGTCCGCCGCGGTGACCTCGATCCTCTCGAGGACCTCGGCGTCGATCTCGTCGGCCTCGAGGTCGAGTTCGGGGCGGAGTCGCCGCATGGCGGTCATCGCCGCCTCCTTGGCGAGGTTCTCGAGGTCCGCGCCGACGAAGCCGTGGGTGTTCTCGGCGAAGCGCTCGAGGTCGACGTCCTCGGCCAGGGGCATCCCGCGGGTGTGGATCTGGAGGATCTCCTCGCGGCCGCCCGCGTCGGGGGCACCGATCTCGATCTCGCGGTCGAAGCGGCCGCCGCGGCGCAGCGCGGGGTCGATCGCGTCCACGCGGTTGGTCGTCCCGATGACCGTGATCTCGCCGCGGTCCTCGAGGCCGTCCATCAGGCTCAGCAGTTGCGCGACGACCCGGCGCTCGACGTCGCCCTGGACGTCCTCGCGCTTGGGCGCGATCGAGTCCAGTTCGTCGATGAAGACGATCGCGGGCTCGTTCTCGGCGGCCTCCTCGAACACCTCCCGGAGCTGTTCCTCGCTCTCGCCGTAGTACTTCGACATGATCTCCGGACCGGAGATCGAGTGGAAGTGGGCGTCGACCTCGTTGGCGACCGCCCGCGCGATGAGGGTCTTCCCGGTGCCCGGCGGGCCGTGCAGGAGTACGCCCTTGGGCGGCTCGATGCCCAGCGTCCGGAACAGCTCGGGGTGGCGCATCGGCAGCTCGATCATCTCGCGGACTTGCTCGAGTTCGTCGTCTAACCCGCCGACGTCCTCGTAGGTGACCGTCGGCGTCTCGCTCGCCTCGCCGTCGTCGCCCTCGATCGGTCCTCGAGCCTCGATCTCGAGCTGATCCGGGGTGCGGTCGACGAGTTCGACGTCGGTCCGGTTGCCGACGACGACGGTTCCGGCGGGCTCGGTGTCGACGACCGTGATCGGGAGCTGGCGTCCCGATCGGCTCGTCAGGAGACCGAAGCCGAGCGACACCGAGAGGGTGTCCCCCGGGCTGACGGCCCGGTCTGCGAGCTTGCCTCGCAGGTAGGAGCCGATGTCGCCCTGGATGCGAACGTTCTCGGGAAGGGCGACCCGAACCCGCTCGGCGGGCTCGACGTCGGCCGCCTCGACGGAGACGTCGTCGTCGATTCTGGCGCCCGCGGCCTGTCGAAGCTGGCCGTCGATACGGACGATGCCTCTCCCCGTGTCCTGGGAGCGACCGGGCCAGACCCGCGCGATGACCCGGTCCTCGCCGCCCTCGATGGCGACGAACTCCCCGCTGGAGACGCCGAGTTCGTCCATCGCTTCTCTGTCGATCGATGCTAACCCGCTGCCCGCGTCTTTCCGTTTGAGTGGTTTTACTCGAAGTTGCATACGTGTCAGTGATAGCTGTCGCTGTCGGCCGACGCGGACGATCCGCGCAGGCCGAGATAGTCGGTTCGCCGGCGGAGCCGGGTGTCGGTACGGTTCGTTCTGATGCCGAATCGGCCGTAAACGGTCGGGGAGACCGCTCGGCGTTACTCACCCTCGAGGGGGATCTCCCTGCCGCGGGTCTCGGGACCCGCGGTCGGGAGCGTCACCTCGAGGACGCCGTTCGTGTAGGCGGCCGTGATCTCCTCGTCGGCGACGCTCTTGGGGAAGCGGAACCGACGGTGGTAGGTCTTCTTCCGGCCGCGATCGTCGTCGACGTGTTCGGCGGCGACGTTCAGGACGCCGTCGTCCCACGCCGGATCGATCTCGTCGGTTTCGAACCCCGGTATGTCGATCGTGAGGACGAACTCGTCGTCTTCCTCGTACAGTTCGTAGTCGCTGTCCCTGCTGTCCGAACAGCCGAGACGGCATCCCGAGGTTCTGCGTCCAGGTACTCGTTGCCGGTCGGAGCACCATGGGTGGTCACCTCGTGTGCATTAGTTGATTGTTCGCGGTTCGTAATAAGTCTTTCGGCCAGTGTCGGACCGGCTAGTGAAAAGGACCAACTGGGAGCGCCCCCAAGGCCCAGCTATGGGACTCGGAAGCACCGCAAAGAAGATCCAGGGGTTGTCCGAACGCGCCGAAGCGATGTACAAGCAGGTCCAGGAACTCCAGCAGCGCATCATCCACCTCGAGGAGGAGGTCGACGAGACCAACGACACCGCCCAGCGGCTGGACCACCAGCTGACCGAGCAGCGCGAACTGCTGCTCGCGATCGCCGAGGAGCAGGGAATCGACGGCGAGCAGATCCTCGCCGACGCGGCAATCGACCAGGCCGAACTCGAGGGCAATGACGAACCCGTCGAGCCCGGCGAAACGACCGCCGAGTAATCCCGGCGAACTTCTCCGAGACGAATTCACCCGCGAGCAGCGGTGAGACTGCCGCTCGAGAGCGGGAGGATAGCAAGAACTAACAGCGGGGGCAACATTTGCCAGTACGATGACGACCCACGAGCGACCGGTAGACTCGGTGCTCGAGACGATCGGTCGGACCCCGCTCGTTCGTCTCCAGGAGTCGCCGGACGACGTGCAGATCTACGCCAAACTCGAGTCGTTCAACCCCGGCGCGAGCGTCAAGGACCGCATCGGCCAGTACATGCTCGAGCGGATGCTCGAACGGGGTGATCTGGCGGCGGGTGGAACGGTGATCGAACCCACCGCCGGCAACACGGGGATCGGCCTGGCGATCGCCGCCCGACAGCTCGGCCTCGACGCGATGTTCGTCGTGCCCGAGCGCTTCAGCGTCGAGAAACAGCAGCTGATGGCCGCCCTCGGCGCCGAGGTGATCAACACGCCGACCGACGACGGGATGGGCGGCGCGATCGATCGCGCCCACGAACTCGCCGCCGAACTCGACGACGCCGTCGTCCCCCAGCAGTTCTCGAACCCGCTGAACGCGGAGGCCCACTACGAGACGACCGCGCCGGAGATCTACGAGGCCCTCGACGGGGAGGTCGGCGCGGTCGTCGCCGGCTGTGGCACCGCCGGGACGCTGATGGGGCTGGCCCGCTACGCCCTTGAGCGCGAGGAGTCGACCCACGTCGCCGCCGTCGAACCCGAGGGGTCGGTGTACGGCGAACTGCTCGAGGACGAGCGCGAGGAAGGCAAGTACAAGATCGAGGGGATCGGTACCCACGACCCCTCGACGAACGAGCTGTTCGATCCGGAGCTGGTCGACGCGGTCCACGCCGTCTCCGATCGGGCGGCCCACGAGGAGCTCGCCCGCCTCGCCCGCGAGGAGGGCCACCTGGTCGCCTCGAGTGCGGGCGCCGCCAGCGTTGCAGCCCGTCGGGTCGCCCGCCGGATCGACGAGGACGACCTCGAGACGCCCCACGACACCGTCGTCACCGTGTTTCCGGACTCGAGCGAGCGCTACCTCTCGAAGGGGATCTACCGCTCGTTCGAGGAGTGGACGTCGTGACGCCGCCGATCGGCCACCCCGCCTCGCGACGGACTACTGGTAGAGCTTCTTGGCGTCGACGACGTCCAGGGTCTCGTCCTGCTCGGCCTCCCAGACTCGAACGACGAGGTGTGCCTTGCAGTGATACTCCACCATCTCCATCCCCGTCCGCTCGTTTCTGAGCACGAGCTGGCAGGTCCCCTCGTTCGAACAGTCCCCGGACCGGTCACACATTGTGTTCCCGTATTCCTCTTGTCGGTAAGTCTTTGTCGGTGGTTGAGGATTCTGCACGCACCGACAGCGTCGCTCGGGTAGGGACAGAATCCGGCGTCCGGTCAGTCGACGAGCCGCCCGTGCTCGACTTTCATACACCGATCCTGGACGACGGTGCGACCGCTCTCCTCGGCGCGGGCGGCGGCCTCGTCGTCGCCGATCCCCAGCTGGGTCCAGACCACGTCGACGTCCTCGCGCTCGAGGACCTCGTCGACGATCCCCGCGACCTCGTCGCTGGGCCGAAAGATACAGACGACGTCGATCTCTCGGTCGACCTCCGAGAGCGCGTCGGCCGCGGGCCGACCGAGGACCTCCTCGGTCGTCGGGTTGACCGGGACGATCTCGTAGCCGCGCTCGAGGAGGTAGTTCGGTACGTCGTGGGCGGCCTTGCCGGGCGTGCTCGAGCAGCCGACGACCGCGATCGTCTCGTTGTCGAAGATCTCTCGGAGTCGATCGTCCTCGGTAACTGGCATACCTCGGCGTAGGACGGCCGGACGTAAACATCACCTGGCTGCTCGAGCGCGCGCCGTCGCGGGGGCACCGACGCTCAGGCTGCGCCCACGACCTCGACGGCGCGACCGAGGACGAACGCGACGGCCGCGAGGAACATTCCGTACTTCAGCCGGGACTGGCCGGCCGTCGGATCAGAGAAGCTCTCGTAGGCCGCGTACAGCATGATCGCGTTCGCCGGGAGCACCGCCGCCAGGTAGATCGCGCCGAACTCCTCGAGGACGTACGGCAGCGGACTCGCGAGCACCGCCGCGACCAGCAACGCGGACGCGACCCACAGCGCGGGCCGTTCCCCGATCGCGATCGGAAGCGTGCGCAACCCCTCCTCGCGGTCGCCCTCGAGGTCCTCGACGTCCTTGATGATCTCGCGGGTCAGGGTCGCGACGCCGGCCAGCAGAAAGAGGACGGCCGCAGGACCGATCTCGCCGACGGCCGCGGCGCCGAACAGGAACGAGCTTCCGACGAGGTACGCGACCAGCGCGTTGCCGAGCCCGGGCAGCCCCTTGAACAGCTCCGTGTACGCGACCAGCGCGAGGAGGTTGATCCCCGCGATCGCGAGCGCCAGTCGGGGGAGTGCCAGTGCGAACCCGATCGCGCCCGCAAACAGCGCGGCGCTGAACAGCAACGCGCCGCGGGGACTAACCGCACCCCGCGGGATCGCCCGCTGGGGCTGGTTGATTCGATCGATCTCCCTGTCGAAGTAGTCGTTGATCGCGTTGCCGGCCCCGACGGCCAGCCCCGTCGCGACGACGGCTGCGACCACCTCGACGGGATGGTTCGTCACGCCCCCGGCGACGAACGCGCCGATAAACGTCAGGGCGCTCGCGGCGATCACGTTCACCGGTCGGGTCAACTCGAGCAACCCCCGGAGCGTCTCCCCCGCAGTCATGCCCGCACCTGCTCAGGCGGCGAGGATAAACGGTCCGATCTCTACCGCCACTCCTCGAGGTCACAGAGGTCAGCATCGGCGACCGAGAGCCAGGCCCCGGCCCGCTCGTCGGCCTCGAGCGGGACCGCCATCCAGACACCCTCCTCGTCGTCGCCGCACAGCTCGAGGGGCCGTCCCTCGGACGATTCGTCGCCGGCGCCGGACTCTGGCGGCTCGTGTACCGTCATATTCGGGTGTATGGTCCTCAGGTATAAAGAGGGCTCGAGGCGATTGCCAGTCCGTGAGAACGGCCGCGTGTGTGGCGACGCGTGTCGGGGTCGGCCGGAATCGAGTGACTTATACGGAACGGACGGAAACGAGGTGGTGAGGGCGCTTAGCTCAGTCTGGACAGAGTACTTGGCTTCGGACCAAGCTGTCGCGGGTTCAAATCCTGCAGCGCCCACTTCTCGAGGCGAGCAACTTCGCGAGCCTCGAGTACGTGGATCGCGAAGGATTTGAAGTAGAGAACGGCGAGCACTGCTAGAGCGTATCGAGCGACTCGATTCCGTCGCTCGTCGAATAACCGAACTCCGTAGCGCTCGAGACGCGTCCTCGAGCGAGAGCGCCGTCACTCGGGTTCGTCCTCGATCAGGACGACGGCTTCACCGTCGACGACGCGCTCGCCCTCGGAGTCGACGGTCGTCCGGAGGCGGTACCGACCCCCGCCCAGTTCCTCGACGATCTCGCAGTCGGCGGTGATCGTCGACCCGATCTCGACGGGCCCCTGGAACTCGAGGTCCTGGGAGAGGTAGACCGTCAGCCCGGGGAACCGCGCCAGCGCGGCGCTGATGGCGCCGGAGACGAGGGTGCCGTGGGCGATCGGTCCCCCGAACCGGGTGTCCTCCGCGAACGCCGACTCGAGGTGGAGGCGGTTGGTGTCGCCCGAGACCTGCGCGAAGGCGGCGACGTCGGCCTCGTCGACGGACTTGGTGAACCGAACGCTGTCGCCGACCGACAGTTCCGCGAGGCTGTCGCTCGAGCGTTCGGTCGTCCAGTCGGCGTGGCCGTAGCTGACCTCCGGCACCGCGGGCTCGGTCGCGGTCGACTCGCCGGGCGATCGCAGGCCCATCGCGGCCAACACGGCGCTGTTGGCCTCGGCGTAGCTGTTGAGCACGTGTCGCGAGATGCTCGCCCAGCGTTCGGGGGTCGGTACGACGGCGTCGGCGGGAATCGGATTCGAACTCATGGTGGGATCGGTCGTCGCGGTCGGACTCGAACGTGGGTGTGCGTACCACACCCACCCTCTTGACGGCACTGCCTACTGCTTCGGGGTCGTGACGGTCACGGGATCAGAGGCGTGCTCGCTCCTCGAGGAAGGTCTCGGCGGCCTCGTTGAACGCCGACGGGCGGTCCTGGTTGACGAGGTGGCCCGACGCCGAGAGCTCGAGGCAGGCGCCGTCGTCGACCTCGGCGGCGATCTCGCGACCCTGTCGCTTGACCGGGGGCGCCTCCTGGTCGCCGTGGACCACGAGCGTCGGCGTCTCGACGTGGGTCAGCGACGGGGGATCGAACCGGTACAGCGCGTCGAAGATCTTGCGGTACTCCGCCGAGGAGACCTCGCCGACGGCCTCGATTGTCGTCGCCCGGACCTCGGGATCGATCGAGAGCCACCGCCGTCCCGTCACCGCCTGGATCGAGGTCAGCATCGACCGAAACGTCGCCTCCGGTCCGCTCATCGACAGCGACGCCGCGAGCGCGGGCATCGGGGAGAGCAACGGCTTCGTCCCGGGCGGGAGCTCGACGGGCGGCATCGATCGGACGGCGCCGCCCAGGATCGCGCCCGCCGCGCGGTCGGGGTGGCGATCGAGGTAGTTCTGGACGACCATCGAACCCAGCGAGAGGCCACACAGCACCGGCGCCTCGAGTCCGAGGTGGTCGAGCAGCGCCTCGAGGTCGTCGGTAAAGAGGTCGATCGAGTACTCGTCGGCGTCGGTCGCGCCGGTGTTGCCGTGGCCGCGCACGTCGAGGGTGACGGGTTGGTGCGTCGATTCGAACCGGTCGACCTGGGGGGTCCAGGCGCGGCCGTTTTGCCAGCCGCCGTGGACGAACACCAGCGGCGTGCCGTCGCCGCGGCTGTCGTACCACAGCGTCGCGTCCTCGAGCGAGAGTTCTGTCATACATCCCTCAGGACCCGCTCGCTAATAGATCCCCGGCCGGCGGCCGTGGCTCTCGTACGGACTACTGTACGTCAGTTCCGGCGCAACCCCGACCCGGGTCGGGGTTGCGCCGGGACACCGGGACAGCGATCCGTATCAGTCCCGGTCGTCGGACGCTTCCGCCCAGCGGTCCCAGAAGGAGTCGAACTCCGACTCGTCCTCGGTGAGCCGCTCCCACTGGGCGAGTCCGCGCTCCTCGCGGGTGCCGGGGATCGTGTTGTCGAGCACCAGCGCGGCCAGTCCGCCGATGGCCATCCCCGTCGAGCCGACGATGAACACCGAGTCGACGACGGCCTGTGCGAGCGCTCCGATCCAGACCGCGGCCGCGGTGCCGGCGACGGGATCGGCCTCGACCAGCGGCGCGATCGCCGCCTCGAGGCCGATCGCCTCCCGGAACGCGATCGGGTCGCCGAAGTTCCCCATGTACGCGGGGATCGCGAGGCCGACGAACAGCGCGAAGCCGACGACGAAGACGTTTCTCGAGGAGTCCAGATCGACGTGTTTCAGGTTCGAGATCCCGACGGCGACGATCTGGGCGAACATCGCGACGAACAGCCCGCCGACGATCGGATCGGGGATGGTCGCGATCAGTTGGCCGAAGTAGCCGACGAAGCCGGCGATCAGCATCACCGCGGCGCCGATCTGGACGACGTACCGCGAGGCGACGCCGGTCAGCCCGATCGCGCCGATGTTCTCGGAGTAGGAGGTCGACCCCCCGGTTCCCATGATCCCCGAGAAGACGTTCATCAGCCCCTCCATGCCGATCCCGTGGTTGATTCGCTTCTCGCTGGGCGCCGCGGCTCCCGTCAGGTTCGCCACCGCGTAGTAGTCGCCGATGCTCTCGACGATCGAGGCGAGCACGCCGGCGAGCATCCCGATCGCGAACGCCGTCGTGAACTCGGGCGTCCCCCACTGGAGCGGGCGGATCGGCAGGAGCCACTGGGACTCGGCGACGTCGCCCAGCGGGACGTAGCCGGGGTGGCCGACCTCGATCACTCCCCCCGCAGAGAGGGCCGCGGCGATCCCCCAGGCGAGACCCAGCGCCAGGATCACGGGATAGAGCCGGAACGCGCGGTGTCTGATCTCGAGGTACTGCGAGAACAGCAGGATAAGCCCGAGGGTCAGCCCGAGCAGCCACCAGCTCTGGTCCTGGCCCACGATCTGGGGCGAGTCGAACAGCGAGAGCCCGATCAGCGCGATCGTCGGCGCGACGACGACGGGGGAGAGAAACCGCCGGAGCTTGCCGACGAGCCCGAGGTAGCCGAGCGCGACCTGGACGAGCGCGGCGGCGACGATCGCCCCCTGTAGCTGGACGAGCGCGGCCTGCCAGTCCCCTCCCGCGGCGCCGGCGGTGACGACGCCGACGATCGCGAGCGCGGGGGCCAGCATCGAGAACGGCGCCCCCTGGACGATCGGGTACCGGTTGCCGAACGTCGTCTGGGCGAGCGTCGCGATCCCCGAGACGACGAAGAACGTGCCGATGAATTGTGGCCTGACGGAGTCGGGCATTCCCATCGCCGCCGCCAGCAGCAGGGGAACGGCGATGTTCGCGCCGACCATCGTGAGATAGTGTTGCACGCCGAGGACGACCGACTCGCCAAGCGGCGGTCGGTCGTCGATGTCGTACTCGATCCCGTCGCCGCGGTCCGTCCCCCCCGATCCCGACTCGTCCGTTGCCATCTCTCGTCGGATAACCGCAGAGCCGGCTCAAATGGGTGTTGATCCGCGGCGAGCGATCGCTCGTCCGCGTCGGTCGGCGCCCCGCAGGCCGGGTTCACCGCGTTTCGAGCGGTTCGACGCGGAACACGTAGTCCTCGTAGGCTCCGTCGAGGTTCGCGGGGCTCTCCTCGCGGGTGTGGCGCCGACAGAGGACGGCTTCGGCCTCGACCGCGCCCTTTCCGGTCTCCTCCTGGTAGCGCTCGAGGACGCGAAACCGGGCCGGTTCGTCGCAGCCGCGGCGGTGACACTCGCGCCGTGGTGGTTCGTTCGCCATACCGTCGGCCACGGCGAGGGCGCGGATAACGTTGTCCCGTCGAACCGGCTCGGGACTGGACGGTCGGTCGTCGACGGCGCCGCGAGAGTTCCGCCGCCGTCCCGGCCCGGGATCGAGTCGGGATCCCGACCGGCGAGGGACTGCACTACCCTTTTGGACACCACTGTGGACCCAGTCCCATGCGCGAACAACAGGGGGTCGTCGGTCGATCCCCGGCGCTTCGGATTGGACACTCGACGGCAACGCCCGGCGAATCGGCCCTCGAGGCCGCCCTCGAGTCGGCCGAGGAGACTCGCGTCGCCGAGGTCGGCCCGGTCGGGAGTCCCCGCCTCGAACCGCTCGCGGCGGCGACCGTCGGGGACACGACCGCGTACCACGCCGACGTAACGGAACGCGAGGTGCGCGGCCTCGTCGAAACGCTCGAGGACGGCGAGGCGCCGACCGACGGCGCTCACGCGGTTGTCTCGCACGACCCGGAGACGGCGGCGCTTCCCCGCCCCGAGTCGGGACCGCTCGCTGTCGGCGAGCGCGTCGCGCTCGCGCGCTGTGGCTGGGTCGTGCCCGCGAACGCCGACGACTACGGCGGCGGCGACGCGTTCGTCTCCGCGAGCGTCGACGGCGACGAGGCCCTCGAGCGGATCGCCGAGACCGGACTCCGCGGCCGGGGCCGCGGCGACGGAAGCACCGACGATCCGATCGCCGAGACCTGGACGACGGTCCGGGAGACGCCGGGAGAGCCCGTCGTCGTCGTCAACGCCAACGAGGCCGACGAGAGCGCGCGAGCGGACTCGCTGCTGCTCGAGGGCGCGCCGATCGACATCCTCGACGGAGCCCGCGTGGTCGCGTCGGCCGTCGGCGCGCCCGACGTCGTCGTCTACGTCGGCGAGGATCGGGAGCTGGCGCGCGAGCGCGTCGACCGCGCCGCGGGGGCGATGGACCGCGCCGTCGAAGGGCCCAACGTGCAGGTCGCCACCGGTCCCGAGACCTACCGGGCGGGGGAGATGACGATGGCCCTCGAGTCCCTGGAGGGCAACGATCGTCTCGAGGCGCGCCGACGGCCGCCCGGCCCCGCGGAGTACGGTCTGTTCGGCCGGCCGACCGCGATCCACACGCCGCGGACGCTCGCGCAGGTTCGGGCCGCCCTCGAGACGCCCGAGGCGATGGCGACCGACGAGGACGACCCCGGGACGCGGCTGATGACCGTCGCCGGCGACGTCCGGTCCCCGGCGACGGTCGAACTGCCGACCGACGGCTCGCTCGAGACGGCGCTGGCGGCCGTCCGCGGCGACGGCCCGTTCAAGGCGGCCTGCGTCGGCGGCGTCTTCGGCGGGATCACCCGCGACCTCGAGATGGCCCCGAGCGCGGGGAGCCTCCGCTCGTCGAACCTCGGCACCAACGGCATCCTCGAGCGGCTCAACCGCGACCGCTGTCTGGTCGCGTTCGTCGGCAAGCGCGCGAAGTTCGCCCGCGAGGGAAACTGCGGGCGCTGCGTGCCGGGACGGGAGGGGACCAAACAGCTCGTCGAACTCCTCCGGAACGTCTACGACGGCGACTACGACCGCGGCAAGATCGAGGAGCTCGCCCGCGTGATGCGGCGCTCCTCGATCTGCGACTTCGGCCGAACCGCCTCGCGCCCGACGACGACGGCCATCGCGAACTTCGACAGCGAGTTCGCCGCCCACACCGAGGGGTACTGTCCGGCCGGCTTCTGCGAGGAGGCGGCGGCCACCGAGCGCCGAACCGAACCGCGACGACCCGAATCCACCACCCATGAGTAGCCACGACGACCCGTACCCGAGCGTACCGAACGTCGACGATCCCCAGCCCGAGACGCCGCTGACCGAGGACTTCAACAAGGGGACCGCGAACGATCCGAACGTCGACGTCACGACCGAGACGACCGAGATCACCGTCGACGGCGAACGGCTCAGGATGCGCCCCGGATCGACGGTGCTCGACGCCCTCGAGGGAACCGGCGCCACCGAGCACGTCCCCGCGCTGTGTCACTACGAGCGGGGCGACGAGGGCGACGCGGGCGACCACGGCCGCTACGAGATCGGCCCGCGAAGCGAGTGTCGCACCTGCATGGTCGAGACCGACAGGTACGGGCTGGTTCCGGCGTGTAGCTTCCCGGCCGAGGACGGACTCGTCGTCGAGACCGACACGACCGACGCCGCGGAGGCCCGCGACGTCAACCTCGACTTGCTCCTGTCGAACCACAACCTTCGGTGTACGACGTGCTCGAAGAACGGCTGGTGCGAGCTTCAGGAGGCCTCGATCGAGCAGGGCGTCGAGCACCCGCGCTACGGCGTCTTCGACGAGCGCGAGGAGTACGAGCCGATCGACTCGACGTCGTCGTTCATCCAGATCGACCGCAACAAATGCATCCTCTGTAACCGCTGTGTGGAGGCCTGCAGCGACGTTCAGGTCGAGGGCGTCCTCCGGATGGAGGGCAACGGGCCGGACACCCGGATCGGCTTCCAGAGCGAGGCCGAGACGATGGCCGACTCCAACTGCGTCTCCTGTGGCCACTGCGCGACGGTCTGTCCGACCGGCTCGATCGTCGAGGAGGGGCTGACCGAGATGTCGACGCTCCCGCTGCCCGGCTTCGATCAGGAGAACTCGATCGGGAAGGTGATCCGCGGGGCCCGCGCCGAGACGGTCGAGACCAGCGACGCGCCCAACCGCGCGGTCTCGGGACGCTCCCCGACGGAGGTCGACGTCGCGCGGAAGTCCGGCGTCGCGAAGATGATGAGCCGGGCGAAACGGCAGGCCGACAGCGCGCGAAAACTGGCCAGCGAGCGGGCCCGCGAGACGGCCGACATGGTTCTCGAGGGAACCGAACACGCCGCGGAGTTTGCCGCGGCGAACTCCCTCCCCGAGGGGATGCTGTTCGACATCGGCCACGCGGTCGGGACCCAGCGGTTGAACCGCGTGACCAAGGCCGAGACCACCTGTGGCTACTGTGCGGTCGGCTGTCGGTTTGACCTCTACGGGAAGGACGGCGAGGTGCTCGGAACGCGGCCGGCCGACCCCGAGTCGACGCCGGCGAACGACTACTCGACGTGCGTGAAAGGGAAGTTCGGCTACGACTTCGCCAACAGCGACGAGCGCCTCGAGAGCCCACTGATCAGGGAAGACGGCGAGTTCCGCGAGGCAACGTGGGACGAGGCGCTCTCGCGGGTCGCCGAGGAACTGGGCGGGATCCGCGACGCCCACGGGCAAGACTCGCTGGCGGTGTTTTCCTCCTCGAAGGCGACCAACGAGGAGAACTTCCTGATGCAGAAGTTCGCCCGCCAGGTCCTGGGGACGAAAAACATCGACAACTGCACGCGGCTCTGTCACTCCTCGACGGTCGCCGCGTTGAAACAGACGGTGGGCTACGGCGCGATGACGAACCGCATCGAGGACGTCGGGAACGCCGACTGTTACCTGATCACGGGCTCGAACACGACCGAGAGCCACCCCGTGCTCGCGACCCGCATCAAGCGGAACGTCCGCGACGGCGCGGACCTGTTCGTCTTCGAACCCAGGAAGATCGAACTGGCCGAGCACGCCGACCAGTTCACGCGGACGGCGGGCGGCCACGACATCGCCTGGATCAACGGGATGATCCGCCACATCGTCGAGAACGACCTCCACGACGAGGCGTTCATCGAGGAGCGGACGACCGGGTTCGAGGACGTCAGGGAGAAGGTCCAGGCGTTCACCCCCGAGAAGGTCGAGGAGCTGACGAACGTCACGCCCGAGGAACTCGAGCGCGCCGCCGAGACGATCGCGACCGCCGACACCTGCGTCTTCGGCTGGGCGATGGGCATCTCCCAGCACACCTACGGCACCCAGACCGTGCTCGCGCTCGCCGACCTCGCGCTCGTGACGGGACACCTCGGGAAGCCGAATTCGGGGATGTCGCCGTTTCGCGGCCAGAACAACGTTCAGGGCGGGGGCGGGGATATGGGAACGATCCCCGACAACCTGCCGGGCTACCAGGACCTCACCGACGACGACGTGCTCGACCGGTTCGAGGAGGCGTGGGGCGTCCGCCCGCCGGACGAGCCCGGCCTCCGCGTGACGGAGGTGTTCGACGAGGTCGACGCGGGCAACGTCCGCGGAATGTACGTCATCGGCGAGAACCCGGCCATCTCCGAACCCGATGTGACCAACGCCCGGGAGAGCCTTCAGGAACTGGACTTCCTCGTCGTGCAGGACATCTTCGTGACCGAGACCGCCGAGTACGCCGACGTGATCCTCCCGGCGGCGACGTTCACCGAAAAGTACGGCACCGTCACGAACACCGAACGGCGCGTCCAGCTGGTCCGTCCGGCCGTCGAGCCGCCGGGCGACGCGCAGGCGGACTGGAAGATCCTCCAGGCGCTGGCCCGGCGGCTCGGCTTCGACTGGCGCTACGAGTCGCCGACCGAGATCATGGACGAGATAAACGATCTGACGCCGATCTACGGCGGGATCACCCACGAGCGACTCGAGGAAACCGGCGACGGGCTGCAGTGGCCCTGTCCCGACGAGGACCACCCCGGCACCCCGTACCTCTACGACGAAGCGTTCAACTTCGAGGACGGGAAGGCTCGGTTCGTCCCCGCTGACCTGGGCGATCCGACGGAGCTTCCCGACGAGGAGTTCCCCATCGCGCTCACCTCGGGGCGAGTGCTGTACCACTGGCACACGGGACAGCTCACCCGCCGCA
Source organism: Natronococcus sp. JC468 (assembly GCF_012163165.1). Lineage (NCBI taxonomy): Archaea > Methanobacteriati > Methanobacteriota > Halobacteria > Halobacteriales > Natrialbaceae > Natronococcus > Natronococcus sp. JC468. Next base: position 60,416 of record NZ_JAAVUO010000011.1, on the reverse strand, counting down.
GCGAGGGGCTGATGGGACACGTCGGCGAGAGCTACGCCGAGATCCACCCGCAGACGGCCGGCCAGATCGGCGTCGCGGACGGCGAGTACGTCAAAGTCGAGTCCAAACGTGGCTCGATCGTCGTCCGTGCGAAGGTGACCGAGCGCACGGCCCCGGGCAAGGTCTTCATCCCGATGCACTTCGCGGAGGGTGCGGTCAACGAGCTCACCCAGGAGGAACTCGATCCCGTGAGCAGGATTCCGGACTACAAGCTCGCGAGCGTCAGGGTCAGCTCGATGGGGCCCGATCCCGAGACCGAACCGATCGGCGCACCGGGCAACTCGCCGCCGGAGACCCGCTCGGACGACGACTGACCCGGAGCGCGAACTCGCAGGCACCAGGGGTATTCGCCCGGCCCGCGTCGACAGGTCACATGGGGGTAGAACTCACCGAGGACGCGGTCGGGAAGGCGGTTACCACCGACGAAGGACAGGAGATCGGCACCGTCGCCGAGGTCGGTGACGGCCACATCTACGTCGACATGGCGGGCGAGGGCGACACCGAGCACGATAGGGACATCGACGCGACCGAGATCGCGGAGATCACCGACGACGAGGTGATTATCGCCGAACCCGAGAGCCGGTAGGCGGCGCCCGCTCCGTGCGCAGTTATAAGACCGACGCCGTGGACCCTCCCACCGTGAACCGAACACGCACGCGGACGGACGAACCGTCGCCGTCGATCCGTCGCTGCGCGCTCGCCGGCGCCCTCGTCGTCGGCGTCGCCGCCGCGGTCGGCGCGTTGCGCGCGCGCTCTCGAGCCAGGTCGCGGTTCGCGCCTCCCTTCTAGCCGTCCCTTAATACGGTCTACTGTACGTCATTTCCGGTGCAACCGTGACCGCCCTGCGGTTGCACCGGGAACTCGGTACAGCAAACCGTATGAGCCGGCCGAGCGCACCGACGGATTGAAGCCGATTCTCCGAGGGGACGTACCCATGAACGGATTCGTGCTCGGCGGCGTCAGCTCCGGCGCGGGAAAGACGGTCGCGGCGCTGTCGGCGATTCAGGCCCTCGAGGACGCGGGCTATACCGTCCAGCCCGCGAAGGCGGGGCCGGACTTCATCGATCCGAGCCACCACGAGGCCCTCGCAGGATGTCCCTCCCGCACGCTCGACCTGTGGCTCGAGGGTCGCGAGGGGCTCCGACGCAACTACGCCCGTGGCGAGGGCGATCTCTGCGTCGTCGAGGGCGCGATGGGACTGTACGACGGCGACGGCTCGAGCACGGCGATGGTCGCCGAGGCGCTCGACCTCCCGGTCGTGCTCGTCGTCGACGCCAGCGCAGGGATGGAAAGCGTCGCGGCGACGGCGCTTGGCTTTCGGGCGTACGCCGACCGTATCGGTCGCGACGTCGACGTCGCCGGCATCGTCGCCCAGCGAGCCCACGGCGGCCGTCACGAGCGGGGGATCCGGGACGCCCTGCCCGAGGAACTCGAGTACTTCGGTCGGGTCCCGCCCGCAGACGACCTCGAGATCCCCGATCGCCACCTCGGCCTCGAGATGGGCGAGGAGGCGGCGCTGCCCCGCGAGGCGCTTCGGGAGGCGGCCGAGACCCTCGAGGCCGAACGCCTGGCCGCGGTCGCGCGCGAGCCCGTCCCGGCGGAGCCCGCGAACGGCGACCGCGCGGCGTCCGACCCCGTCGACGCCCGGATCGCGGTCGCCAGCGACTCGGCGTTTTGCTTTCGGTACCCCGCGACGATCGAACGGTTTCGCGAGCGCGCGGAGCTGGTGACGTTCTCCCCGGTCGCCGGCGACCCCGTCCCCGACTGCGACGGCGTCTACCTCCCCGGGGGCTACCCCGAACTACACGCCGGGGCGCTCGAAGACGGCGGCACCCTCGCGGAACTGGGCGAGCGCGCGAGCGAGGGCCTGCCCGTGTTCGGCGAGTGCGGCGGGCTGATGGCGATGAGCCGATCGCTGACGACCGCCGAGGGCGAGCGCGCCGAGATGGCCGGCATCCTGCCCGCCGACGTGACGATGCACGACCGCTACCGCGCGCTGGACCACGTCGAACTCGAGGCCCTCGAGGGGACGCTGACCGCCCGCGCGGGCGAGTCGATCCGCGGCCACGAGTTCCACTACTCGAGCGCCGACGTCGACGCCGACGCCCGCTTCGCCTTCGAGACGGTCCGAGGCGACGGGATCGACGGCGAACGCGACGGCCTCCGCGAGCACAAGTCGCTTGGCACCTACGCCCACGTCCACCCCGAGAGCGGGGCGTTCGACCGGTTCCTCGAGCGGATCGGCGACCGACGCTCCTGACGTCTCGTCGGGTCGGCCGGACAGTGCGGCCGCCCCGTCGTTTGATGACGGGCGACGTGAACGGTGGAGTATGGACGCGCCGACGCCGGTTTCCGTCGTCCTTCCGACGACGGGATGGAACGACGCCTGCGAGCAGGTCGCCGACCAGCTCCGACCGGACGACGAACTGCTCGTCGTCTGCGACGAGTACCGCGAGTCGGTCGCCGACTGCGCCGAGGCCCGCGACGGCGTCCGTTCGATCGTCGCGGGCGAGCCCGAGGGCTGCTCCGGGAAGGCCAACGCGATCGCGGCCGGGATGGAGGCCGCCGACGCCGAACGGATCGTCTGGACCGACGACGACTTCTTCCACCCGCCCGACTGGCTCGAGGGGTTGCGGACCGACTACGACCGCCGGGGACCGACCTCCGAGCTCCCGGTGTTCGTCGGCCGCGACCCGCTCGCCGCGGCGCTCGAGCCGTCCCACGCGATCAGCGGAACGCTCGCCGTCTCCCTCGCGAACGTCCCGTGGGGCGGGTCGCTCGTCTTCGAGCGCGCGGACCTCGACGACGAGCAGCGGTTTCTCGACGAGCTCCGACGGACGGTCAGCGACGACGGCCTCCTCTCGGAGCACGTCGAGTTCACCACGGTCGGGCGAACGCGGCGCGTCGCGATCGGCGGCTCGACCCGCGAAACCCTCGAGAACCAGGCCCGGTTCGTCAAGATCGTGCGGTACCACGGTCCGACGGGAACCGCCGTTCAGGGGGTACTCGCGGCCGCGCTGACCGTCGCCTGCGCGCTGTTTCCGCTTCCGATGCTGGCGCTGACGACGCTCTGGACGGCCGCGATCTACGCCGCGTTCGGCATCCGGCGGTGGACGTTCCTCGCGGCCTACCCCGTGGCGCTGGCGGCGATCCCCCTGCTCGCCTACGGGCTGGCGCGCCGAACGTTCGTCTGGGGCGGGCGACGCTACCGGTGGGACGGGAAGTTCGACGTCGCGGTCGAACCGGCGTAGGCCGCCCGTCCCGATCGACGCCCGTCTCACCGTCGCCGAAGACACTCTCATCGCCGGAGCGGTCACGCGTCCGGAGTGACGCCATCGCGAGGACGTGACGGGTCGGGCCATCGCGTTCTCCCCGGAACGGCCCCGGAAGTCGCATACGCAAGGCAAACCACCACAACGGACACTCTCGTCTGTCTTTCCAGATAATGACAGCGACCAGAGAGTGCGACGACTCGGCGGAGCGTTCGGATTCAGTGGACGACCGACCAGGCGTTCGCTCGGTGCTAACCGACGACGAAGGCCGACCGCGCCGCGTGATGACCGACGGCGGAGAGGAGCAACTCGAGGACGAGGAAGAGACGGAAGACGACGAAGCCGACGAAGCGGAAGACGAGGAAGAGGCGGAAGACGACGAAGCGGAAGACGAGGGAGAGGTAGAAGACGAAGAGACCGACGAAGACGAAGAGGAGGAAGCCGACGAAGGGGAGGAGGAACCCGAAGCCGAGGAAGACGAGGAGGACGAGGAAGACGAGGAAGACGAGAAAGCACCCGTCGGCCACGAGCTCGAGGCCGAGGAGTCCTACGAGGACGACGACGCCGCGAACGTGCTCCACCTCGATCTCGAGGGGCTGTTCCTCGACCTGCTCGGCCTCGAGGTCAACCTGGATCCGGTCGTGCTCAACGTCTCGGCCCGTCCCGGGGAGAACAACCTGGTCGGGAACCTCCTGTCGGCGGTCTCCGGCCTGCTCGACGGCTCCCAGGAGCTGCTGGGCGGCGTCCAGTCGCTGCTCGAGAAGCCCGCCGACGCGCTGTCCTCGATCGTCGACCGCTCGCGAGAGGCGCTGACCTCCCTGGTGAGCAAGCCCCGGGAGTTCGTCAGCGCGCTGCTGGGCGGCGACGAGGACGCCGAGGAAGGCGAGGACGCCGAGGGAGACGGCGACGAAAGCGAGGCGGACGACGAGGACGCCCAGGGCCGCATCTCCTCGGCCATCGAGACGATGACCGACAGCATGCGGGGGCTGATTCCGGACCTCCCCGTCGAGGAGTTCATCGCCACGGTGATCCGCGAGATCCTCCAGGCGCTGATCGACCAGCTCGAGGGCGACGAATCGTCGACCGACCAGAACGGCGACGCGGAGGCGAGCGCGTAACATGAGCGAGGAACCCCAGTCGCTGACCGACCAGATCGACTACGACGAGATCGGCGAGAACCTCCAGCTCGAGGAGCTCGTCGAGGGCACCCAGTGGGAGGACGAACTCAGCGAGGACGAGCCCCTCGGGGAGACGTTGGGCGGCCTGATCGGCGCGATCGTCGGCCGGAAGATCGGCGAGCAGGCGGGTCGAGCGATCGGCGACCTCGTCGTCGAGGAACTGCTCAGCTCCGGGGACGGAGGCGACGAGGACGACGCCGACTCCGAAGCGGACGAGGAGGATGCGGAGGCAGACGGCGACGAGGACGAAGACGACGAAGGCGGTGATAGCGAGGACTCGGACGACGAGGGCGAGGACTCTGACGACGAGGGTGACGACCAGAACGCGGACGGCGAGGGCGACGATACCGAGGGATCGAACGGCGAGGACGAAAGCGACGAGGACGGAGGAGAGTAGCCGTGCCGCCGTGTTCACTGCGCCGAGTGACGCGAGGTGAGCGCGATGAGTGACGACGACGACGGCGGACTGAAACAGCTGGTCACCGACGAGGTCACCGAACAGGTCGACGTCGCCGATCTGCTCGGGGACGGCAGCCTCGAGGACAACCTCGATGGCGGCGAGGTCGGCGCGGCCGTCGGCCGTCAGTTCGGCGAACAGCTCGGCCGCGAGATCGGGGCGACGATCGGCGGTAACGTCCAGGACGCGCTTCGACGGGGAATCGAGAACGGCAAGAGCCTCCGCGAGCTCGTCGCCGACCTCGTGGCCGCGATCCGCGCGGCGATCCGCGAGGCGATCGACAACGTCCTCGGACGGGACGTCCTCTCGTCGGCGACCGACGCGTTGACTGACGGCGAAGCGGAAGACGAGGACGAAGGGGACGTCCTCTCGTCGGCGACCGACGCGTTGACTGACGGCGAAGCGGAAGACGAGGACGAAGGGGATGGCGACGCCGAACCGACGGAAGAGGAGCCCGAGGACGACGAGAGCGCCGAGGACGCGACCGACGAAAGCGATAAGCCCGACGACGACGAAGGCGAAGCGGAGGAACCCGAGGAGCCGTCGGTCGAAGAGCTCGAGGATCTGCGCCGGGAGACCCTCGAGGACTTCCTCGGCGTGATGTCCTATCAGGACCTGCAGTCGGTCGCCAAGGACGTCGGCGTCAAGGCCAACCTCAGCCGCGAGGAGATGAGCGAGAAGATCATCGAGGCCGTCGCGGACGAGGACGCCGATTCCGACGGCGACGGAGACGACGCCGGCAGCAACGACGATTCGGACGACGAGGACGACGGCTAACGCAGCTCCATCCGTTCCCCTACCCCGACCATGACTGACGACCTCTACGACCGGATTACGGCGACCCTCGACGACGCCAGCACGGAAAGCGGCGCCCTCGCCGTTCCCGAGGACGGCGACGGTGACGGCGCCGACGACGACCTGCTCGAGCTGGCCGAGGAGGCGGCCGACATCCTCGAGGAGACCGACCCTCGGACGCTGCTCGAGGCCGTCGGGCTGGGAACCCTCGAGGACGGCACCGAGCCCGAGACCGTCCCCGAGGCGATCACCAAGGGCCAGCCCGACCGCGTCGAGGAGCTCCGGCGGCTGGTCCGACTCGCGAAACTCGCCGACCGATCGGAGGGTGGAGAGCTCGGCGACGTGATCGACGGGCTCCGCGAGGCGACCGGCGACGAGGACGACGCCGATTCCGAAGCGGACGAGGAGGATGCGGAGGCAGACGGTGACGAAGGCTCCGAGGACGAGGAGTCGACGGACGGCGACGAAAACGCGGACGAGACGGCCGACGAGGAGTCGACGGACAACGATGAAGACGGGGACGGGGCGCCCGACGGGGAGTCGACGGACGCGGCCGACGAGCTCGAGGAGCGCCTCCGGGACGCCGTGGGCTCGTCGTTCGAGGAGTTCGGCGCCGACCTCGAGTCGGTGCGGGACCAGCTGGCTGCGGCCGCGGGTGCCGACGACGGTTCGGACGAGGGCGACGAGGAGGACGGACTTCTCGACTCCGCCGGGGATCTGCTGGATTCCGAGGACGGCGACGGAGACGAGGGCGACGACGATGAGGAAGACGATGACGATGACGACGATGATGACGGCCTGCTGGGCTCCGACGACGGTCTCGGCTCGAGCGATTCCTCCCGGTACTCGACGATGGCGCCGCCGCCCAACAAGCGGGCGGACATGAACGCGGTCAAGCGCCACTCGACGATGCCGAAACGCAACCGGTAGCGATCGCCGACGGACCGTATCTCTTTGGCACTCGCCCCCTTAGACCCGGATATGTACGAGTCGATCCTCGTCGCGACCGACGGGAGCGAGGCGGCCTCGGTGGCGGTCGAACACGCGATCGAACTCGCGGACCGACTCGGCGCGACGCTGTACGGCGTCGCCGTCGTCGAGACCCGAACCGAGTACGACAACGCCATCGTCGATCCCGACGAGGTCGAGAGCCACCTCCGCGAGCGAGCCGCGGCGTCGCTGACGACCCTCGAGGAGCGGGCCGCCGGGGCCGAGGTCCCGGTCGAGACAGCGGTGCGGGTCGGGGTCCCCCACGAAGAGATCGTTACCTACGCCGACGACTGTGACGCCGACGCGATCGTTATCGGCGCTCGCGGCCGATCGTCGTTCAAGGGCGCCCTGCTCGGCAGCACCGTCGACGCCGTCGTCAGGCTCGCGACCCGACCGGTGCTGGTCGTCGGCGACGGGTGAGGAGTTTTATTCCTCCTTCGAGTACCGTTTTGCGAATGCACGACTGGATCGACAGCTACGACGAGCGGGACTGGCAGACCACCGAGGAGGGTACCGTCCGCTACGCGCTGATCGGACTCGGCTGGTGGACCGTCGACGTCGCGATCCCGGCGATCGAGGACTCCGATCTCGGCGAGGTATCGGTGCTGGTCAGCAGCTCGACCGAGAAGGCCGAACGGCTCGCCGAGGAGAACGGCGTCGAGCGCGGGATCAGCTACGACCAGTACCACGACGGGGCGGCGAGTGACGCCTACGACGCCGTCTACGTCGGCACCCCGAACGCCTTCCACCTCGAGTACGCCGAGACGGCCGCCGAGCTCGGCAAGGCCGTCCTCTGCGAGAAGCCGATGGAGGCGACCGTCGAGCGGGCCGAACGGATGGTCGAGGCCTGCGAGGACGGCGACGTTCCGCTGATGATCGCCTACCGGATGCAGACCGAGCCTGCGGTCCGACGGGCTCGAGCGCTCGTCGAGTCGGGCTTTCTCGGCGAGCCCGTCTCGGTCTACGGGGCGAACGGCCAGCCGCTGCTCGAGATGAACCCCGATCCCGACCAGTGGCGCCTCGATCCCGACCTCACGGGGTACGGCACCTCGGTGATGGATCTGGGGATCTACTCGATCAACACTACCCGGTACCTGCTCCGGCGGGAGCCCGTAAGCGTCGCCTCGCGGATGTCCTCACACCACGAGGCGTTCGCCGACGTCCCCGACGAGCGCGCGTCCTCGTCGCTGCTGCTCGAGGACGACGTTCACATGATTACGACCTCAAGCCAGCGCACCCACGAGGACACCCACCTGAAACTGACCGGAACCGAGGGGACGATCGAGCTCGACCCGGCGTTCCACGGCGAGGCGACCCTGAAATGCTCCCGCGGCAACGTCTCCGTCGAGGTCGAACACGGCGGGTTCGACGCACAGACGGAGGTCCGGGAGGTGTTCGACTACTTCGCGGACCGCGTGCTGACCGGTGCCGAGATCTACCCCGACGGTCGCCACGGCCTCGTCGATATGCGGATCGTCGAGGCGATCCACCGGGCCGCTGACGAGGGCGCCCCGATCGAATTCTAGCACCGAGGGGACGGCGTTTGCCGGGGCGGCAACGGACCGGAGCTACCCGGTCTTGTAGACGCCTCGAGCGTCCGCCACGCGAGTCCCGTCGTCGGCGGAGACGGCCACGTCGACGACGCCGACGTCGTTCCCGCACCGGACGACGTCGGCCTCGGCGGAGAGGTCGCCGGCGCCCGCCGCGAGGTAGTCGATGCGCATGTCGACCGTCGGCACGGGCTGGTCGACCAGCGAGACCAGCGCCGCGCCGCCGACGGTGTCCGCGAGCGTGAAGGTGACTCCGCCGTGGGCCAGCAGCTCGTCCGCGTTCCAGGAGAGGTCCTCGGTCACCTCGAGGGTCCCCTCTGCGTGGCCGTCCGCACACTCGGTGACGTCGATCCCCAGCAGGTCGGCGAACGGCATCCCCTCGAAGAAGGCCTCGGCGTCCATGCCATGAGATAGCATATCAGTCGTAATAAGCGTGGTTACTCGGCGAGTGTCCCGCGATCGACTTCCCGTCGTTGGATCGCTACCGCGACGCGCTCGAGTGCTCACCGTCCCTCGTCCCTACCGTCGACCGGCGCCCCGACCGTCACGCTGTCGGGCTGGAGTTCGGTGGGGGTGAGGTCTCCGCTCTCTGCGTTACTCGAACTTCTCGAAGGGCTGCTCGCAGCCGTTACAGTAGTGCATCGACCGACAGAGCGACGGCCCCTTCGGGTGTTCGCGGACGGTGTTCGTCGATTCGCAGTACGGACACTCTGCGCCCGCGTCCTCGCCATCGGTCGTGACGCTCGGGTCTCGGCGCCGTCTCATACGCTCAGTCCGAACTCCTGCAGGTCGTCCTTTCCCCGTTCCGTCACCAGTTCGACGGACCAGGGGGGGCTCCAGACGAGTTCGAGGTGCACGTCCTCGATCCCCTCGACGGACGCTACCGCCGCCTCGATTTCGTCCGTCAGCATCTCGCGAGCGGGACAGCCCGAGTACGTCAGCGTCACCTCGAGGGTCGCGACTCCCTCCTCGACCTCGAGCCCGTAGACCAGCCCGAGGTCGACGACGCTGATCGGCATCTCGGGGTCCTCGACCGCGTAGAGGGCGTCCCAGACGCCGGCTTCGAGTCCCGTGGCCTCCGCACCGGTCGCGGGGAGGTCCGCGAGCGCGTCGCCCTCGCGGTAGTCGGTGTACGCACACGGCGTCGGGTCCGCGTCCGGCTCCGGAGTCTCGCTGTTCATTCCGGACTCTCCATGATTGTGGTGGTCTCGCTACGCCCGAGCTCTCGATACGTGTGGGTAAGCTCGGCGTGGAGGTCGAACCACGCGTCGGTGTGGGTGCCGTCCCGGCCGCGCTCCACGGGGAGCGCCTCCGCGGTGATCTCGAACGTATCGTCGTCGACCCGCGCGCCGACCGGGGGTTCGAGCCCAAGCGACTCGAGGGACGGCACCACCGTCGAGAGCCACGCCTCGCCGAGTTCCTCGAGGGTCGCGTCCCGGAGTCCGAGGTCGACGACCGCGGCTTCGGTCTCCTCGTCGACCGGTTCGAACAGCGTCAGCGCGTGCGGGAACAGCCGATCGAGGGCATCCTGCAGCCGTCGGCGTCCGTCCTCGTCCGCAGCGAGCCGTTCGAGCCAGTTCCGAGCGTGTTCGAGGTGGTAGGTCTCCTCCTGGCGAATCTTCCCGACGCGGTCGGCGATTTTCGGGTGGGACGAGTCCACGAGCGCCTCGAGCCGGAGCTCCTCGGCCGAATCGTAGAGGTACGACCGGAGGACGGCGTCGGCCCAGTCGCCCTCGGGGAAGGGCAGTTCGACGAGCGTGCTGTGCCGGAAGTCGCCGGGGTCGCGCTCGTAGACGAGGTCACGCTCCTCGAGGTCGAGGTCGCCGAGCACGTCGTACCAGAGACGCGCGTGGCCGAGTTCGTCCTGGGCGACGTTCGCCAGCGCGAGATCCGACTCGAGGGTCGGCGCCCGGACCTGCCACTCGGTGTAGCGTTCGGCCAGCACGAACTCGTCGTCGCCCAGGCGCTTCAGCAGAGCCTCGAGGGCCGCTCGCTCGCGTTCCTCGAGGTCGTCCGGATCCTCGAAGCTCATCGGTCGTCACCCCTCCGTCGCTCGGCGGTCGCCTGTTCGTCCTCGGACTCGACGACCTCGCTCGCATCCCCGGCGGTCGTGTTGTACGCCGTCGCCCACCGGTAGCTCCTGTCGGTCGCCCCGCCGAAGGCGACCTCGTCGGCGCCGATCTCGCCGATTTCCTCCCGCGGGACGACCCAGAGGCTGTTCGTCGGCTTGCGTCGGCCGTGTTGAATCGCGGCGAACTGCCTGGCCATCTCGCGGTCGGGCGCGTGGACGTTCCCGCAGTGGGCGTGGTACCCTCCCGCCTTCTCCTGGCGGAACACTTCCCAGATCATGGTCAGTCGGCCGCCTGCGGCGCCGTTCTGTCGGCGGCTACCGCGTCGTCCTCGAGCGCGTCGCGAACCCAGCCGACGGCCTCCCGGGCGCGCCTGCGCTCGTCGATCTGACCGACCCCGGGCTCGTACTCGTTTTTCGCGATCGTGAAGAACTCGTCCCAGTCCAGGTCGTCCTCCTCGACCGCGTAGGTGCCGTCGTCGCGCTCGCGAATGCGCGGCTCGTCGGGGATCTCGAGGCCGTGCTTGCGAGCTTTGGGGATGTACTGGTCGAGGAAGGCGTCGCGGAGTTCGTCGTTGGACTGCTGTTTGAGCCCCACCGCGGCCGCGAAGTCGTGGTGGGTGCTGTCGTCGTCGGTCGGTCCGAAGAACTGGATGATGCGGGGCCACCACTCCTCGAAGGCCGCCTGGGTCAGTCGCCGCTCCTTGCGCGATCCCGTCATCAACGCCGTGAGGATGTCCTCGCCGTGTTTGACGTGAAAGCCCTCCTCGAAGCAGACCTTGTCCATCGCGTGGGCGTAGGGCTCCCAGCTGGTTCGCCGCAGCGTCGCCTGCCGGCGCATCGCCGCGCCGTCGACGAAAAACGAGATCATCGGCACCTCGACCCAGCTCTCGAGGGGGTAGTGAAAGCAGTTCAGGAACTTCCCGTCGCCGTTCGCGAGGTCGTCGAGCATCTCCTCGCGGCTTTTGACCCCGAGCGTCTCCGCGGCGCGGTACAGCAACTGAGCGTGGCCGATCTCGTCTTGCGTCTTCGCGGAGAAAGCCAGCTTCCGGTCGATGCTCGGCGCCTGCCGGATGAACGGCCGCTCGAGGTACGCCCCCATGATCTCACTGTTGGCGTGGAACTCGATCATCCGGGTCGCAGCCTCCCGGTACTCCCGCGGTAGCTCGTCGGCGGGGCTGAAGGCCCTGGGCCCCGCGCGCTCCTCGATTGCGTCCAGGTCCATGTCATTATAAACCGGGATAGACCCGCCCTTAGCACTTGACCGCCACATGACGTGGCTTTAAGTCCGAACGGCGGGAAGAACCGAACCGATTCGCCGTGATCGAGGACTGTCTCGCGGTGGAGTTCGAGGTCCGACACGACGACTGTCCGCTCGCGGAGGCGACCGCGGCGACGGGCGCCGAAATCGACGCGCGTCCCCCGCAGCGACGCAGCGACGGGCACGACCTCCTCCAGTTCGAGGCGTCGGCGTCGGATCGGCTCGCGCGGGTCCTCGAGGACGACGAGCGGATCTCCTACCTCTACGTCTCGCGGACAGAGGGCCGCTCTCGGTACCGCTGTCTGTCGAAACACCCCTGCGTCGTCCGCCGGCTGATCGACGGCGGGCTCATCGTCGAGACGCTGCGCTACCGCGACGGCGCGGCGCGGATCGGCGGGGCCGTCGTCGGCCGCGACGTTCTCAAGGGGGTGATGGAGGCGGCCGGGGAGACCGTCGGCGTCACCCTCGAGCGCGTCTACCCCCTTGAGGCCGAGACGGTCGAGTCTCCGGCCCGCCGGTGGGAGCTGACGCCGGCGCAGAAGGCGTGTCTCCGGGCCGCCCTCGAGGCGGGCTACTTCGAGATTCCGCGCGAGGCCAGCTCCGAGGACGTCGCGGCGGAGCTGGGGATCAGCAAGTCGGCGTTTCTCGAACGGCTCCGGCGGGCGGAGGCGACGCTGTTCGACGGGATATTCGGCTAGCCGTCCCGGCCTCGGCGGGCGATTCTCGAAGTAAATTATTTATACTGAGGTTTTGATGAGTGTCGCATGGCCTACAGCTACGAGCCCCACTACTTCGAGGACTTCGAGGAGGGCCAGACCTTCGAGAGCGTCGGGCGGACGGTAACCGAGGCCGATTTCGTCATGCACTCCGCGTTAGCCGGGGATTGGACGGAACTGCACACCAACGCGGAGTACGCCGAGGACAGCGCGTTCGGCGAGCGTATCGCCCACGGCCCGATGACCTTCGTCCAGGCGACCGGGTTCGTCTACCGAACCGGAATCGTCGAGCGGACCGCGTTCGCGTTCCTCGGGATGAACTACATGGATCTGCCGAACCCGGTCTACATCGGCGACACGCTCTCGCTCGATATCGAAGTCACCGAGACCAAAGACGCCGGGAGCCGCGACGACGCCGGGCTGGTCGTACTGGACACCGAGATGACCAATCAGGACGGTACGGTCGTCTTTCAGGGCGACATGAAGTTCCTCATCAAGACCGCGGAGTGACAGGCGACCGGAGTCGGAGCCGCTCCCCGATTTCGGCTCGCCCGTCGATCCGGGCGGGCATCGTTCCGCCTCGGACTGATTGCTCCAGACCGAACATTTACTTCCGCCCTCAGTGTGGGTAGCCGTAATGTCACTGCTCGTTCCGTTCGACGGTTCGGTGCTCGCTCGCAAGGCCCTCGAGCGCGCCTCGACGTTCGGCGACCTCCTCGAGGAGGAGGTCGTCGCCCTGACCGTGATCCCCGACGACGAGGGGTACGCTCGCGATCGGGGCTGGATCGGCGAGGGAGAGCCGTTCGACGCCGAAGCGATCGCTTCGGGGATGCAACGCCGGGTCGAGGACGTCGCGCCGGAGGCGACGTTCCGGGTCGAGCGCGTCAACTCCGACGAGCCGACCGCGACCGCGACGACGAACGTCGTCCGCGAGATCAAACGGATCGCCGGCGAGCTCGGCGCCAGCGTCGTCTTCATCGGCTCGGAGAACGCGGGATCGGTGATCTCGCCGCAGTCGAGCGTCGGCAGCCCCGTCGCGAACGACCACCGCTACGACGTCTACGTCGTTCGTCACTCCGAGTCCGAGGCCGACGACATCGAGGACGTCGACTCCGTCCGGTCGTAGCGCTCCCGACGGGGCGGCCGGAGGAACGTTTATTCGACTGAGCAACCTCGGGTCAACTAAGACATGGTCGACCGCAACGGGTGGGACGCCGATCCGTCGGTGCCTACCGGTCCGTCCCACGACCCGCCCGCGTCGTTCGTCGAGCAGGCGAACGTGACCGACGAGGCCATCCACGAGGCGTTCGAGCGGGAGTGGCCCGACTGCTGGAAGCGGGCGGCCGACCTGCTCTCCTGGGACCGCGAGTACGATACCGTCCTCGACGAGGGCGAGGCCCCCTTCTACGAGTGGTTCTCCGGGGGGAAGCTCAACGCTTCGTACAACTGTCTGGACCGACACCTCGAGGCGGGCCGGAAGACCCACGCGGCGATCCGGTGGGAGGGAAAGCGCGGCGAGCGCGAGACCTACACCTACCAGGATCTGGCGACGGCGGTTAACGAGTTCGCGGCGACGCTGCTGGATCTCGGCGTCGAGGAGGACGATATCGTCACGCTGTACCTGCCGATGATTCCGGAGCTGCCGATCGCGATGCTCGCTTGTGCACGCATCGGCGCGCCCCACTCGGTGGTGTTCGCGGGGCTGTCCGCGGACGCGCTCGCGACCCGGATGGACGCCGCCGACAGCGAGTACCTGGTGACCTGCGACGGCTACTACCGCCGGGGCGACGCGTTCAACCAGAAGAGCAAGGTCGACAACGCCCTGATCTCGCTCGAGCAGGACGTCGAGACCGTCGTCGTCGATCGACTCGGCGAGGACCTCCCTCACGTGCTCGGCGAGCGGGAGTACGACTACGACGAGCTGGTCGCGGCTCACGCCGGCGAGACGGTCGAGCCCGTCACGCGGGACGCCGAGGATATGCTCTTTCTGATGTACACCTCGGGGACGACGGGCGAGCCCAAGGGCGTCGTCCACACCACGGGCGGGTACCTCGCACACGTCGCCTGGACCTCGCGGGCGGTGCTCGACGTCAAACCTGCGGACACCTACTGGTGTGCGGCCGACATCGGCTGGATCACGGGCCACTCTTATATCGTCTACGGGCCGCTGGCGCTGGGCACGACGACGGTGATGTACGAGGGCACCCCCGACTACCCCGACCGGGATCGGCTCTGGGAGATCGTCGAGAAGAACGCCGTCGACGTCTTCTACACCGCGCCGACGGCCATTCGAGCCTTCATGAAGTGGGGCGAGGAGTACCCCGAGAAACACGACCTGTCCTCGCTGCGCCTGCTCGGGACCGTCGGCGAGGCGATCAGCGCCCGCCCGTGGCGCTGGTACCGCGAGCACATCGGCGGCGGGGAGGCGCCGATCGTCGACACCTGGTGGCAGACCGAGACGGGCGCGATCACGGTCTCGACGCTGCCGGGCGTCGACGGGATGAAACCCGGCTCCGCCGGCCCCGCCCTGCCGGGGATCGACGCTCGAGTCGTCGACGCCGAGGGCGAGGAGGTCGACCCCGGCGAGACGGGGTATCTCACGATCGCCCGACCGTGGCCCGGGATGGCCCGCACCCTCTACGACGGCGACGACCGCTTCCGGTCGGAGTACTGGAGCCAGTTCTCCGATCCCGACGACGACCGCTGGTGGTACTTCAGCGGCGACGCGGCGACGATCGACGACGACGGCTATATCACCGTCCTCGGCCGGGTCGACGACGTGATCAACGTCTCCGGGCGCCGGCTGAGCACGATGGAGATCGAGGGCGCGATCACCGGCGTCGACGGCGTCGTCGAGGCCGCAGTCGTCGGGCGCTCGAGCGACGGCGACACCGAGATCTACGCCTACGTTAGTACGGAGGCCGGCTGCGATCCCGACGGAACCCTCCGCGAGCGGATCGTCGAGAGCGTCGAGTCCTCGATCGGTCCCATCGCCACCCCCGCCTCCGTGGTGTTCACCCCCGAGCTGCCGAAGACCCGCTCGGGCAAGATCATGCGTCGCCTGCTCGAGGACGTCGCGAACGACAACCAGCTGGGCGATACGAGCGCGCTGCGAAACCCCGAGATCGTCGGCGAAATCCAGTCCTCGGTCTGGACCGAGTAAACGTTCGCGTACACGACGATCGCGAACGGCAGACGTGGCCACAGTTCGAGGGGAAAGCGGAGTATCAGTCGCTTACTCGACCGATGCCGATACAGTTATTTTCGCGCGTTCAAAATACTCGAAACGTGAGTCTCGAGGAGCCCGAACCCGAGTCCGCCGCGCTCTCACGCGAGGGGTACGAGTCGCTTCTCGACGCCGCCGAAACCTACCGGGAGGCGCTCGTCGTCCGCTGTTGTGGCGAGGTCGGGCTCCGCCCGGCCGAACTCGCGGACGTGACTCCGGGAGCGATCGACCGGGTGCGGACCGACCCGCCCCGATACCTGCTCCGACTCTCCGACTCGCGGGTCGCGTATCTCCCGACGTCCCTCGAGCGAGAGCTGCGGCGGTACGTCCGGAGTAACGGGATCTCGAGCGACGAGCCCGTCTTTTCGGTCTCGGCCCGACGGCTCCAGATGCTCGTCGCCGAGGTCGCCGAACGCGCCGGCGAGCGGTTCGACGAGCCGACCCTCGCGTCGGTCTCGACGGAGGACCTCCGGCGGTACTTCCTCGAGACCGCGCTGACCGACCACGGAATCAACCCGCTGGTCGTCAAGCGGGTCGGCGGCTGGAGCAGCTTCGAGGCCCTCGAACCCTACCTCTCGAGCGCGACCGACGACGAGATCGTCGAGGAGTTCGCCGCCGCGGAGGCGAACCCGAACCGCGACTCGGGCGGCGAACGGACGGCGAGCGACGGGAGCGTCGTGCGGTCGCTGCTGACCGCGAGCGACCGCTGCGCGCTGGTCAGGCTCGACTCCGACGGCTACGTCGATCGGTGGAACCGCAGCGCCGAGTCGACGTTCGGGTACTCCGCCGGCGATATCGTCGGCACCCACGTCTCGGCGCTGTACGCCGACGAGGCGATCGAGCGGGGTCTGCCCGGCCGGGCGCTCACCCGCGCCCTCGAGGAAGCAAGCTACGAGGACGACGACTGGTTCGTTCGCGAGGACGGGAGTCGGTTTCGCGCGGTCGCGGTCGTCACGCCGCTGCGCGACGACCGACACCGCTCCCGGGGGTTCGCCCTGCTTGTCTGTGACGTCTCGCAGCACCACGAGCGCCTCGAAGAGGTTCGATCGGATCGCGAGGACCTCGAACGGACGTCCGACGTCGCCGCGCGCTACCGGGCGCTGACGGACGCGCTGCTCGAGGCGACGAGTCACGAGGAAGTCGAGACCGCGACCTGTACCGTCCTCGCCGACGGCCGAACCTACGACGCCGCCTGGATCGACCGGACGACCCACTCGGACCGCCGCGGCGAGTGGCGGACGGCCGGCGGGCTCGACGCCGACGAGGTCGATCGCCTCGTTCCCGACGAGTGGGGCGAACCGCGATCCTCGGCTCGGAACCGGCATCCGAACGGAACGGACGTTTCGGAGAGCGACGACCCGGGAACCGGGATCGCCGAGGCGACCGGAACCGGGGCGGTCGCGGTCGCGACGGGGATCGAAGCGACGGTTGCGGACGGCTCCTTCGCGGGTCGCGTCGCGGCCGTCCCGGTGTGGTACGGCGACACCGTCTACGGGCGGTTGACGGTCGCGACCGAGCGCGCGGCGGCGTTCGACGAGACGGAGCGAGCCTGGCTCGAGACGATCGGCCGACAGGTCGGATACGCCGTCGCCGCGATCCGGCGGCGCAACCTGCTGCTGTCGGATCGCGTGGTCGAACTCGAGTTCGTCTGCCGGGACGAGGACTCCTTTTTCGTCGAGACGAGTCGGCGGTTCGACTGTCGCGTCGAACTCGACTCGCTGGTACCGCTCTCGGATTCGACACAGCTGTACTACGTCCGCCTCGAGGGAGTGTCCCCGGCCGACGTCTTCGAGCGCGCGGAGGCGGTTCCGGGGATCGACGACTGTCGGCTCATCGAGACCTACGAGGACGCCTGCCGCCTCGAGTTCGTCGTCGAGGGGGCCTCGCCGACGCTGACGCTGACCGAGTACGGCGTCACCGTCCGCGAGGCGCGCTTCGAGGAGGGGGCCGGAACGATCGTCGCCGAGTGCGCGGCCGACGCCGACATCCGGACGATCGTCGCCGGACTCCGGTCGGCGTTTCCCGACTCGGAGCTGGCCGGCAAACGCGAGACCGAACGCCCGGTCCAGACGGGTCGGGAGTTCCGGGAGGGGCTCGAGGAGCGACTGACCGACCGCCAGGAGGCCGCCCTGCGGGCGGCCTACTCCGGCGGGTACTACGACTGGCCCCGCGAGAGCACGGCCGAGGAGATCGCCGACGCAATGGGCGTCTCCTCGCCGACGCTGCACAGCCACCTCCGCAAGGGCCAACGCGAGCTGTTGCGGACCTTCTTCGACGATCCCGCCGACGAGTAGCCGTCGACGATCGACGAACGGATCGACGACGAGAACCTAGATCTTTAGCGTCCCCTCGCAGTCCGCCGATCCCGCCGCGCGGTCGCGACCGCCGCGTCGTCGGTCGTCCGGGTCGAACCACCGATCGACGCTCCTTCCACACGATATTTGTTGAAAATAGAACTGTCGTCGCCGCGTTCCGTGGCGTCTGGAGGGATCGTTTTGTACAACTAGAGGCAGGCTTTACTATGGCTGTTGTTCACTGAGTGGTTGTACCATGTCACAGGACGACGTTAGTCTCGAGGCGCGGCTCGAGGAGCAGGACACCTTCGAGCCGCCCGAGTCGTTCGTCGAGCAGGCGAACGTAACGGACGAGGGGATCTACGAGGAGTTCGAGGAGAACTGGCCGGAGTGTTGGGAGGGGGCAGCCGACCTGCTCTCCTGGGAGCGGGAGTACGACACTGTTCTCGACGAGGGCGAGGCCCCCTTCTACGAGTGGTTCTCGGGCGGAAAGCTCAACGCCTCTTACAACTGCATCGACAGACACGTCGAGTCGGGCGACGGCGACCGAACCGCCGTCGAGTGGGAGGGCGAACTCGGCGAGACCCGCTCGTACACCTACGAGGAGCTGCTCGAGGAGGTCCAGGCCGTCGCCGCGACGCTCCGGGACCTCGGCGTCGAGGAGGACGACGTCGTCACGCTGTACATGCCGATGATCCCGGAGCTGACGATCGCGATGCTGGCTTGCGCCCGTATCGGCGCGCCCCACTCGGTGGTGTTCGCCGGCTTCTCCGCCGACGCGCTCGCGACCCGGATGAACTCCGCCGACAGCGAGTACCTGCTCACCGCCGACGGCTACTACCGCCGCGGCGACGCGCTCGATCACATCTCGAAGACCAACGAGGGCCTCGAGGACGTCGACCACGAGACGACGACGGTCGTCGTCGACCGCCTCGGCGACGACCTCGACCACTCGCTCGAGGACGGCCAGCACGACTACGAGGAGCTGGTCGACGACAACCGCGGCGAGACGGTCGAGCCCGTCACGCGGGACGCCGAGGATATGCTCTTTCTGATGTACACCTCGGGGACGACGGGCCAGCCCAAGGGGGTCAAGCACACGACCGCGGGCTATCTCGCCTACACGGCCTGGACCTCTCAGGCGGTGCTCGACCTCGAGCCCGGCGACACCTACTGGTGTTCGGCCGACATTGGCTGGATCACGGGCCACTCCTACATCGTCTACGGGCCGCTGGCGCTGGGCACGACGACGGTGATGTACGAGGGCACCCCCGACTACCCGGAGAAGGACCGATTCTGGGAGATCGTCGAGAAGAACGAGGTCGACGTCTTCTACACCGCGCCGACCGCGATCCGGGCGTTCATGAAGTGGGGCAAGGAGTACCCCGAGAAACACGACCTGTCCTCGCTGCGCCTGCTCGGGACCGTCGGCGAACCGATCAACCCCCGTGCCTGGAAGTGGTACTACAAGCACATCGGCAACGAGGACTGTCCCATCGTCGACACCTGGTGGCAGACCGAAACCGGCGGCCACATGATCACCACGCTGCCGGGAGTCAACGAGATGAAACCCGGCTCCGCCGGACCCGGCCTGCCCGGCGTCGACGCGCGGATCGTCGACGCGCAGGGCGAAGAGGTCGACGCCGGCGAGGCCGGCTACCTCACCGTCCAGAAGCCCTGGCCCGGAATGTTGCGCACGCTCTACCGGAACGACGACCGCTTCATCGAGGAGTACTGGGAGGAGTACTCCGACCCCGACGCCGACGAGTGGGTGTACTTCCCCGAGGACGGCGCGAAGATCGACGACGACGACTACATCACCGTCCTCGGCCGGGTCGACGACGTGATCAACGTCTCCGGCCACCGGCTGGGAACGATGGAGATCGAGAGCGCCATCGTCGGCGTCGAGGGCGTCGCCGAGGCCGCCGTCGTCGGCGGCGACCACGAGGTGAAAGGCGAGGCCGTCTACGCCTACGTCATCACCGAGGACGGCTACGAGGGCGACGACGACCTCTCCGAACAGATCGTCGAGGGCGTCGTCGACGCCATCGGCCCGATCGCGAAACCCGAGGAGGTCGTGTTCACGCCCGAACTCCCCAAGACCCGCTCGGGCAAGATCATGCGTCGCCTGCTCGAGGACATCGCCAGCGGCAACGAACTCGGTAACACGTCGACGCTCCGGAACCCGGAAGTCGTCGACGACATCCAGCAGCAGGTCGAATCGAACTGACGAGTTCCCTCCGAGGGGAATTCTTCGAACACCGAAAACACGTGGTCGACACGCGACACGCGCGACTATGCCAGAGAAAACCAACCACGACACGGACGACTCCCGCGACATTGCAACCGACGGCGGACTGAGCGATGTCGAACGAGAACAGCAGATCGACTACATGGACGTCGAGATCAACCTTCTGAAGCCGGCGACTCCCTTCATGCGGGATCACCTTCGGATCATCTGGACCGGCTTCGCCATCTGGGTGTTGACGACGTTCGCGCCGATTACGGCGACGCGTCTCGCGCCCGATCTCATGACCAGCCAGATGCCGTTGATCGGATTCCCATTACACTACTTCCTGCTCGCGATCGTCGGGCCGGGGGCGGCG
Source organism: Natronococcus sp. JC468 (assembly GCF_012163165.1). Classification (NCBI taxonomy): domain Archaea; kingdom Methanobacteriati; phylum Methanobacteriota; class Halobacteria; order Halobacteriales; family Natrialbaceae; genus Natronococcus; species Natronococcus sp. JC468. The sequence goes on along the minus strand of NZ_JAAVUO010000011.1, from coordinate 39,964 downwards.
CTCGTCCTCTCGGTCTGGTACGCGCGCAAGCGGGATCAGATCGACGACAAGTACGGTATCGAACAGGGCGTCGTCGAGCCGGAGACGACCGATTCCGTCCCGGACGACGCGGCGGCAACTGACGGAGGTGTCGAGGAATGATCGACGGCGCTCCGTTGCTGGCGGATCTCGCGGCCGGCGCGACGGACGGGATCGTGCTGCAGACTGACGAAGGGCTGCTCCCGGAGGGACTCAACGTCTCGTTCAAACCCGTCCCGTCGGTCATCGTCATGGGGATGATGCTCCTGTTCATCGTCGCCGGCTTCATGTTCAAGGTCGCCGACACCGACGACATGTGGGTCGCCGGCCGTTCGATCGGGAACATCGAGAACGGGATGGCCATCGGGGCCAACTGGATGTCTGCGGCGACGTACCTCGGCGTGGCAGCCACCGTCGCCATCTCCGGCGTCTATGGGCTGGCGTACGTCGTCGGCTGGACGACGGGGTATTTCATCCTGCTGATCTTCATGGCCGCCCAGATGCGGCGGTTCGGAAAGTACACTGCCCCGGACTTCGTCGGCGACCGCTTCAACTCCGACACCGCGCGCGCCCTCGCGGCGATCACCACGTTCCTGATCGGGTTCGTCTACGCGCTCGGACAGGCCCGCGGGATGGGACTCGTCGGAATGTACATCCTCGGCGACTGGTCGGCGCTCACCGGCGGTGCGCTGTCGGCCTACCAGACGATGATGATCGTCTTCATGGTGATCACCGTCGGCTACCTGTCGCTGTCGGGAATGCTCGGCGCGACCAAGAACATGGTCCTGCAGTACGTCATCCTCATCGTCGCGTTCCTGCTCGGACTTCTCGCCACCGGCTGGTCGGCGGGGTACACGACGATCCTCCCCCAGCTCGAGTACGGGATGATGATCGACGGTCTCGCCGCCGAGTTCTCGGAGCCGTTCGCCGGCGGGAGCTACTACCTCTGGATTGCGACGTGTTTCAGCCTGGTCTTCGGGACGTGCGGACTGCCCCACGTGCTGGTCAGGTTCTACACGGTCAAAAACGAGCGCGTGGCCCGCTGGTCGTGCACCTGGGGGCTGTTTTTCATCTCGCTGCTGTACCTGAGCGCGCCCGCCTTCGCCGCGATCGGCACCGCGCTCTACGGTGAGGAGATCGGCGCCGTCTACGGCGATCCCGGCATGACCGGCGCCGCCGGCGACGTCCTCGTCGTGCTGGCCGCACAGCTCGCCGAACTCCCCTCCTGGTTCGTCGGCTTCGTCGCGGCGGGCGGGATCGCCGCGGCGGTCGCGACGACGGCCGGGCTGTTCATCGCTGCCTCCTCGGCGATCTCCCACGACATCTACGCGAACATCATCAACGAGGACGCGACCCAGCGCCAGCAGGTGCTTGTCGGCCGTCTGAGCATCATCCTGATCGGTCTGCTCACGATCGTCTTCGCGATGAACCCCCAGCAGCCGATCGCGGCCCTGGTCGGATTCGCGTTCTCGCTGGCGGCTATCGTGCTGTTCCCGATGTTCTTCCTCGGGCTCTGGTGGGAGAACACGAACCGACCGGGTGCGCTCGCCGGCATGACGACCGGTATTATCGTCTGGTTCATCCCCATGTTCAACGAGGGGAACTTCGGCCTCATTGAGGGCGGACTCGGCATCGACGTTATCGCGACGTGGATGCCGGCCATCGGGTCGGCGCTCATCGGCACGCCGATCGTGTTCGCGGTCACGATCATCGTCTCGCTGGTGACCACCGAGCCGCCGCTCGAGACCAAACAGATGGTCCGGCAGTGTCACAGTCCCGACCCGATGCCGAGGGACAAGACGGCCGCCGACATCGTCGCCGAAAAGAACGGAAGCGGAAACACCCCCGCAGACGACTAACCGATGTACGAACGCATACTCGTTCCGACAGACGGCAGCAAGGTCGCTGAGGCAGCGGTCGAACACGCGATCGATATCGCCGAGCGCTACGGCGCCGACGTCCACGCGATATTCGTCGCCGACACCGACGCGATCGCGTACGGGCTGGGAACCGAACAGGTCGATCGGATCCGTCAGGGCCAGTTCGAGGGGATGACGGAGCTTCGGGAGGATGCCGAGGAGGCGACAGGGTACGTCACGGAGGCGGCCGAGGCCGCCGGCCTGACCGCCTACGAACGCCACGCCGGCGGCCAGCCCCACCGACTGATCGCCGACTACGCCGAGGACAACGACATCGATCTCATCGTGATCGGCAGTCACGGCCGCTCTGGCGTCCGCCGGGCGCTGCTCGGGAGCGTCACCGAACGGGTGCTCCGGTCGACGCACGTTCCGGTGCTGGTCGTCGACTACGAGCCCGACGACTGAGCGGACGCAAGACTGAGGTTTCACCGAACCCACGCTCTCGACATGAGACGGCCACGATCCACGCACGCCGGAGGGCCGACGCGATGAGCGTCGTCGATCGCGTGCGCGAACACGTCGCCGAAAACGGAACCGGCATGCTGTACGACCTGCTGTTCGCCGTCGTCTGGGTCGCGCTCGTGAGCTTCCTGTTCGATTTCGTCTTCACGAGCGCGCCCACGTGGGCCTTCTACATGTTCATGGCCGCGGGGATTCCGGCGTACTTCGGGTTCTTCTTCTCGCTCGAGACGGCCAAGCGACAACGCGACTGAGCGAGATCGCCCGTAAGGGTGCTACGGCGGAACGGGTCCGCGGTTCAGTCGTCGCCCCTGGCCTCGATCGCCCGCTGTCGCAGGCGGAAACACAGGAGGGCGGCGCCGCCGAAGATGATCGGCGTCAGCAGGTCCTGCGGCGATCCGGACAGGGCGGGGAGGACGCTCATTCCGGCCATTACGGCGAACAGCAGCGCCAGCAACCCGGCGATCGGAACGATGAACCCGTCCGTGACCGTCGTCCACCCCTCGTCGTTCGGTTCGTTGCTCATACGCACCGTCGGCCGTGTGTTACCTAATAACTACGCGTTCCGACCGTGGCTTTCTGCCCGTTCGCAGCGACCGTCGACCGGCGGCTGCGCCGAAAGCGAAACCCCCTAACCGTCGCCCGAACTCCTCGTACCCATGCACAACGATAGCGAGGTCGCCGTCCTCCGACTCGGCCACCGGCCCGGCCGGGACGAGCGGATGACGACCCACGTCGGGCTGACGGCGCGTGCGCTCGGGGCCGACCGCGTCTGGATCCCCGACAACGCCGGCCAGTCCCTCGAGACCGTCGTCGACATCACCGACCGGTTCGGCGGTCCCTTCGAGGCCGAACTGACCGACTCGCCCCAGGCCCGAATCCGAGACTGGGAGGGGCGGGTCGTCCACCTCACGATGTACGGCGAGCGAATTCAAGACGTCGAAGCGGAGATCCGTTCGGCCCGGGAGGACGACCGGGAGCCTCTGCTGGTCGTCGTCGGCTCAGAGAAGGTGCCGTTCGACGTCTACGAGGCCGCCGACTGGAACGTCGGCGTCACCAACCAGCCCCACTCCGAGGTGGCGGGTCTGGCCGTGTTTCTCGACAGGCTGTTCGAGGGCCGCGAACTCGAGCGCGAGTGGGTCGACGCCGACCGCGAGGTGATCCCGATGGAGACGGGCAAGCGCGTCGAACCCGCCGAGGAGTCCTAGAGCAGCCCGATCTCCCAGAGGACCGTCAGCACGGCGACGAGGATCCCGAGCAGTCCGGCGATGAGTGTCTTCCGCGAGTCGTCCATACCATCGGCGTGATACCGAGCCGGCATATGCTTTGTCTCTATTCAATATATGGTGAATTTAAATCGATTCTCGAGCTACGGCTCGAGCGGGCCCAACAGTCCCAGCGGTCGGTGGAGTCGACGGCCGACCGCGCGGACGACCGATCGAATCATTGCCGCCGTCCCGGTCTCCGACTCGTCGAGGACGTAGCCCGTGCCGACCCGCTCGAGCCGAAACCTGGCGATCCGTCGCGTCGTCGCTCAAAAGACTTAATGGGCCGATCGCGCTACGTGTAGGCAATGGCTTTTGAGGACCTGCTCGAGGATCCGGTCATCCAGAAGTACTTGCACGAGCTGGTCGGTCCCACGGGGATGCCCGTCGCGGCGGCGCCGCCGGACGGGGAAGTGACCGACGAGGAGCTCGCCGAGGAGCTGGATCTCGAGTTGAACGACGTCCGGCGCGCGCTGTTTATTCTCTACGAGAACGACCTCGCCAGCTACCGCCGACTGCGCGACGAGGACTCGGGCTGGCTCACGTACCTCTGGACCTTCGAGTACGACAACATCCCCGAGAACCTCGAAGAGGAGATGTACCGACTTCACGACGCCCTGGAGGATCGCCGGGAGTACGAGCGCAACCACGAGTTCTACCTCTGTGAGATCTGCTCGATCCGCTTCGAGTTCGGCGAGGCGATGGACTTCGGGTTCGAGTGCCCCGAGTGTGGCTCGCCGGTCGAATCGATGGACAACGATCGCCTGGTCGACGCGATGGACGACCGCCTCGACGCCCTCGAGGACGAACTGAACATCGACGCGGACGCCTGATGGTCGTACTCGCAACCAAGCTCTACGTCGAGGGAAGCGCCCGCGAGCGCGCGACCGACTCGCTTCGCTCGCTGATCGGCAACGAGATCGGCGAACTCGACGTCGCGTTCGACCTCTCGATCCGGGACGACGACTTCCCCGAGGTCGCCCTCGAGGGCGAAGACGCCGTCGTCGCGGGTAACGTCCTCCGCGAGGAGTTCGGCGAGATCGTCCCCGAACTCGAGCCCGGCGAGACGTACGTCGGGACGCTCGAGTCCTGGAACGACGAGGGGTTCGTCCTCGACGCCGGCCGTCCGATCGAGATCCCGGCCGACGAACTCGGACTCGGCCCCGGCTCGCCGACCCAGATCCGCGAACGGTACGGGCTGATCCAACACCTCCCGCTGCGGTTCCTCTACCGCGAGGACGAGCCGCCCCGCCTCGCCGACGAGGAGCGCGACCGCCTCTACGAGTGGACCCGCGGCGACGGTCGGCTCAACGTCAACAGCGCCACGCGAGCCGAGGTCCGGGCGACGCTCAACCGCGCGGGCCACGCGCAGGACTACGTCACCGTCGAGCGCCTCGGCCTGCTCGAGCAGAGCGTGATCTGTACCGAGGGCACGGATCCGCCGGGCCTGCTGGCGAGCGTCGGCGAGTACCTCCCCGCGGAGCTGCGATGCGTCGTTCCCTAGCATGAATCGGCGGCTCGCTCTCGCGGCGATCGCGGTCGCGTTGCTCGCGATGACGGCCGGCTGCTCGGCGATCTTCGGCGGCATCTCCGACGAGGAGCTCGACCGCGACCAGGAGTACGACGATCTGCGGGACGGCGACGCCGACGTCGCCGTCGACGTCGAGAGCGGTAGCTTCCTCACCAGCGGCGAGTTCCGCGCGGTCTACGACCTCAACGAGACCGAGGAGCTGTCGCTGTACCGTTCGAGCCTCTACCGGGAGGAGGCCCTGGATGTCCACAGCGTCCGCTACTGGTATCCCAACGGAACCGAGGTAACCGGATCGGAACTCGAGATCGAGCAGGGTCGCTCGAGCACCGACGTCGCGGTGCCGGACGGAAACGGCACGCTCGCCTTCTCCGGGGACACCGGTAGCCGAACCTTCCAGCTGCCGGCGTACGTCTCCGGTTCCTACGAGGTGACGCTTCCCGCGGGGTATCGCACCACGAACTTCCTGTTCGGCGACGTCAGCCCCGGCGGGTACGAACGTGAGATCGTCGACGACCGGGAGCGACTGGTCTGGGACGAGGTCGATAGTACGATCTCGCTGCGGTACTACCAGACCCGAGACGTGCCGCTGTTCGCTGGCCTCGTGGGAGCCGTCGTCCTGCTCGGCGGCGCCGGCATGCTCTACTACTACCGGAAGGTCCAGCGGCTCCAGCAACAACGCGAGGAGATGGGGCTCGACGTCGAACTCGAGGACGACTCCGACGACGGGCCGCCGCCCGGATTGAAGTAGTCGACGCCGCCTCGTCTCTCCGAACTCACGTCTCGAGCGAGACGGTCGTCACCGCCAGCCGCAGGCGGTCCGCGCTGCAGCCGTCCAGCTCGTCCTCGACGCCGTTCCACGCTCGCCGGTAGTCGGTCTCGAGAGTCGACACGGCGACGTTCTCCTCGATTTTGTGCGTTTCACTGCTTCGGTCGGCGACTCGAGCCGTCACCGTCGTTCGCCCGCCGGTACGGACCGTCCGATCGCCCGCTTGGACCCGCACTAGCGAGACCGTCGCGGTCCCGCCGCGACACGACACCGTCGGTCGCGTTCGGAGTCGACTTCCCCGCTCGTCGGCTCGGATCACCGCGCCGCCGTCGTAGGCGACCGTTCCGGCCGCTGACCGGTAGGCGAGTTCCCCCAGTCGGATCGGTTCGCCGACGGGGTCGCCGTCGACCTCGACCGCGACCTCGGTCCCGCCGTCGGCGACGGTCAACTCGCCGTCGCCGGGCGCCACGGCGGCGACGCGTCGCTCGAGACCGCCGTATCGCGCGAGGTCGTCGAGCTCCGCCGCGAGGGTCGTCATCCCCCGTTCGGCCGCGCGGAGCTGCTCGACCTCCCGGTGATCGTCGACGACCCCGAGTCCCGCGACCGACAGGACCCCGACCGCTCCGAGAACGAGCCCGAAGACGAGCACGAACGAGAGCACCTCCGAGACGGCCCTCTCGTCCGATTCCGTCCCGTCCGTTCCCGTTCGGGCGCGGATCACCGCTCGCTCACCTCGAGCGCGATCCGCCCGTCCGCGGCGACGACTTCGAGCGGTCCGCCCGGGACGGTCCCCGCCTCGAGGTCCGCCGCGGTCGAAACCGGGACGACGACCGCGACGTCGAAGCCGTGGGCGTCCAGTCGGAGACAGCCCGTCCCGTCCGCGACCCCATCGCACTCGATCCGAATGGCGACGTCGTACCCGCTTCCCGCGACCGTTCGGGGCGTGCCGACTCGAGCGACGGCCTCGTTCTCGCCGACCGCGATCCGATCCGCGGCCTCGATCTCGCCGGCTAGCTCCTGGCCGACGGTCTCGAGCGAGTGGGGCGCGGTCGACGCCGACCGGTCGCTCGTGCGCTCGAGCAGGCAGTCGATCCCCCGCTCGAGTTCGGCCTCGACGACCGCCTCCTCGCCGGCGTCCGGGCTCGCGGGCGACGAGGTGACTCCGACCGTTCCCGCCGCAGCGACGAATCCGATCGTGATCACCGCCAGTGCGACCGCTCCGAACACCAGGAGCTGCCCCCGGTCGCGGGGCGCTCGACCGGGTCCGCGACCGATCGATCCTACCATACGGTTACGCGCACCTCCACGACGGCGTAGACGGCACCGCTCCCGGCGGTCGGCGCGATCGGATATTCCTGCGTCTCGCGGGCCGTCTCGAGGTCGACGCGGTTCCCGTCCGCGGTCAGGCGGTCGCCCTCGAACAGGGTCACCGCGTAGCTCGCGGTGACGGCCTCGGCCGACGGCGACCCCTGGTCGACGAGCGTCGTCGTCTCGGGACCATCTTCGCGGTGAGTGACAAGTTCGACGTCGTAGTTCCGCCCGCGGTCGGCGAAGCGCGCCTCCAGGATCGCGCCGAGCGCGGATCGGTCGGCGAACGCGTCTACCCCGTAGGTTCGTTCGCCGTCGCCGTCCGCGGACGGACGATCGGTACCGTAGAACGCGCTCCGGCCCGCTTCGGCGCTCCCGTTCCAGGCCGTCGCGTCGGGGTGCCAGTTTCGAACCGTCGCCGAGAGGTCGCTCTCGCCGGCGACGACGAGCGCGTCCCGGGTCTCCTGCTGGAGCTGCGACCGGGGAGTCCGGTCGTCCGTCCCGTGGGACACAAGCGCCGCCGACTGCGCTGCGACCAGCAGCGCCGTCAGCAGAATCGTCGCGGCGACCGCACCCTCGAGGGCGTACGCCTGCCCCCTGTCGGCTCCGGTCACGGGTACACCTCCACGACGAGTCTGTGGGCCGGATCGTCTGCCCCGACCTCGAGTTCGATCGATCCGTCGAGCGAGACGATGCGGGCCGCGCTCGCCGCGGGTCTGCCGTCGGGGGCGGTCGGCTCCGCCTCGAGCGGGACCCCTCCGTCCGCGTGCTCGAGGAGCGATCCGTCGAGTCGTTCGAGGCGGACGCCGACGTCGTCGCCGACTCCCGGCGGACGCCCGGGGTCGTCGCCCTCGAGCGCGGCGACGAATCGCGCGCCGTCGAGTTCGTTGTGCGTCGCGAACTCGGCGAGGAACCGATCCGCGATCCGCTCGGCTCGCTCGCGCTCGGCGTCGGCGGCGTCGGACGGCGCGAGCGTCGGGAGCGCGGCGAAGACGAGCGCGACCGAAAGCAGGAAGATGCCGATCCCGACGGCGAAGTCCTGGGTCGTTTGCGCGCGGTCGTCCGCGGGCTCCACGTCAGACCACCACCGTCCAGCCGACGAGCGCGACCGTCGACAGCCCGAGCGCGTACTTGAGTCCGCTCACCGGCTCGAGGGTGCGGACGTATCCACACAGGAGTCCGGAGACGATCGCCTGCAGCGTTACCGCGTGGAACAACAGGAGGCCGATGACGTCGGCGCGAACGGCGCCGCCGGACGCGGCACCGGCGTTCGACGCCCCGATCTCGCCGAGTCCGGCCCCGGCCACCGAGTCGAGAAACCGCGTCTCGAGGATCGCGATCACGGCGAACACCGTCATGAAGGTCATGACGATGACGACGACCTGCATCCGGGTTCGGGATCTGCGCTCGCGCTCGAGTTCGTCGTGGATTTCGCTCGTCCGGGCGGCGGTCCGGAGGACCGGTGCGATCCGGTTCGACGCGGCCTGGCTCTCCGCGATCAGCCGCGTCGTCCTGGCCAGGCGGGGCGTCGGGTAGGCGTTTGCGAACTCGACGAGCGCCCGCTTCAGGTTCGTTCCGTAGTCGACCTTCCACCGTATCCGCTCGAGCTCCCGGCTCAGCCTGCCGGTTCCGGTCTCGGCGACCGACTCGATCGACTCGAGCAGCGTCAGCCCGGTCTCGTTCGCGCTCGAGAGCTTCCACAGCTCTTCGGAGAGCGTCTCGAGGACGGCTCCGCGGCGGCGGACGTTCCACTCGTGAGCGAGCGCGAGCGGAGCGCCGACGACGTACAACGGGAGGTAGGCGTAGACGGCGGTTCCGTAGAGGGGACGCTCGACCAGCCCGCTCCAGCTCGTCGGCGCCGATCCGCTCGCGACCGCGAGCGCGACGGCGCCAAGCGACGCGGGAACGGTGACCGCGAGCGTGTACGACGGGTTGTCACGGAAGAACAGGTGAGGGCGACGCGCTGCCGTCGCGACTCGACGGATCCGCTCGCGGAACGCGATCCGCTCGAAGACGGCGTACTCCCCGGACCGGTTCGGCGCGTTCGGGCCGAACACGTCCCGTTCGCCGTCCGCGTCGAGGGCGAGCGTTCCCTCGCCCGGGTCGTCGTGTGTAACCGTCGAGATCAGGACGAGAAAGGCAATCCCGATCAGCGGCACCAGTCCGTAGACGGTCAGGTACAACACCTCGCTGGGCACGGCCGCGTTCGGAAGCAGCTGCATGACGACCGTGACGATGAGCAACAGCAGCGGGAACAGCGAAAGGGTCATGTACAGCTCGCCGAACAGCTCGAGGGTTTCGAGCGTGCGCTCCTGTTCGCCCTTCGCGGCTCGCTCGAGTTTTGATCGTTTCTCCTCGAGGAACCGCTCGACGTCGCCCCCGCTGTCGAGGATCGAGAGCAGATCGGTCAGAAACCGGGCGAGGTCGTCGCTGGGCGTCTCACGGGCCCGTCGACGGATCGCGGTTCGGTAGTCGCCGTCGGCGTAGGCCGCCTCCCTGTGGACGGTTCGAAACTCCCGGGCGACCTCGCCGTAGGCGTCGTCGGCCCGCGCCGTCGCCTCGACGATCTCGAGGCGGTTCAGCCCGCCGACCGACAGGGCGTACATAAACGAGACCGCGTCGGGGAGCAGCATGTTGATCTCCCGCCTGCGCCCCGCAGCGCGCGTGTAGGGGATCGCCACCAGCGAGCCGAACCCGGTGAGAAATCCCAGCGTCCCGAACGCGAGCCCGGTCGCCGTCACGAGCGCGGGTACCTTGAGCGTCTCGACGATCGCGACGGCGGTTCGGTTCGGCAGCGAAACGCCGAGGAGCTCGCCAACGCCGACGATCCCGGTCCCGAACAGTCCGTAGCCGACGAGCCCGCCCAGGACCGCCAGACAGAGGCCGGCGACGACGCCGATCCCGATCGCCCGCGAGAGGTAGCGCTCGACGGTGGCGTCGATTCTGGCCTGGGCGAGCTTTCGCTCGAGACGAGCGACGAACCGGCCGTCCTCGGCGAACGCGCGGACGTACACCGGGAGGAACCGATCGCCCAGCGAATCGGCGCTCGGGAGCGACTCGGAACCGCGGCTCATTCCGCAACTCCGCTCCGGTAGCGGTCGAACAGCGACTCCTCGGCCCGCTCGAGCACCGTCGCCGCCGTCCGCGCCGTTCCCGCCGACGGTTCCGGTCGGGAGACGCGGTCCTCGATCGCCGGATCGACGTCGATCGAGACGCTCTCGAGCTCCCTGAGTGCCGGGAGCCGCGCCGCGAGTTCGCCGCCGGCGATCGCCGCGAGGAGCGTGTCGGGCTCGTTCATGTACGCCTGGACGGTCGCGGCGACGTCGGCGTAGCCGTCGATCCCGTTCGCGACGAGGTAGGAGAGCACCACCGTCCGCTCGAACAGTTCCCGCTCGAGGCGGCGCTCGCTCCAGCCGCGGTCGAACGCGATCTCCTCGAGGGTGCTCGAGGCGCCGACCCGTCGAAAGTCGTCGCCGTTGGGCTCCCACCGGTAGACGTCCTCGACGTTGATCTCGTCGCGCTCCGGATCGTAGCTGTTGATCTCGGTCAGCGACCGATTCCGTCGGACCTTGGTGCCGTCGACGCGGGTCTGGGTCTGGACCGCGACCAGGTCCAGCGCGGTGAACATCGTCTTCGAGACGTCGATCGGCGCCGTCGTGAACCGCTTGAGCACCTCGTCGACGGAGTCGGCGTGAAACGTCGTGTGCGTGGTGTGGCCCGTCGACATCACCTGAAACAGCGTCCGCCCCTCCCGGCCGCGAACCTCACCCATCACGATGTGGTCGGGGCGCTGTCGGAGCGTCGCCTCGAGCAGGTCGAACTCGTCGACCGCGTCCGCGCCGTCGTCGGCGAAGGAGGGGCGGGTTACGCTCGCGATCCAGTTGCGCTGTGGCAACTCGAGTTCGCGGGTGTCCTCGATCGAGACGACCTTCGTGCTCGCGGGGATGAACAGCGAGACAGCGTTCAGGCTCGTCGTCTTTCCGGAGGCCGTGCCGCCGGCAAAGAGCAGGCTCTTGCGGTTCTCGATCGCCAGCCACAGTAGCGCCATCTGCTCGATCGAGAAGGTGTTCCAGTTGACGAGGTCGACCGGGGTGAACGGCACGTCGGTGAACTGGCGGATCGTGTAGTTGCTGCCGTGGTCGGAGACCTCCCGGCCGAGCGTGAGCTGGGCGCGTGAGCCGTCGGGCAGCGTCGCGTCGACCTGGGGGCGGCGCTTGCTGATCCCCGCGCCCGAGCGCTGGGCGAGCGAGACGACGAACTCGTCGAGCTCCTCGGTGCCGTGTCGAACGTTCGTGACGAGCTGTTCGTACTCGGCGTGGTAGACGAACACCGGCGACTCGTAGCCGTCACAGGAGACGTCCTCGATCGCGGCGTCGCGTTTGAGCCCGTCAATGCGCTCGTAGCCGACGAAATCCCGCGTCAGATGTACCGTAACTTCTCGATCTGGTACTCGCTCAACGTCTCCGGATCGGCCTCGAGGATCGCCCGTTCGGGACGGACCTCGGCGCCCTCGAGCCCGGCGTCGCCGTCGCGGCCGCCGGCTCCGAGGGCGCTCGCCACCCTGCCGAGCAGTCCACCGCCGTCGGCGGACTCCCGGACGAGGCCGTACCGCTCGAGCAGCTGCCGGAGCTCCGACTCGACGACCGACCGCCGACCGCCGTCGTCGCCCTCGGGGGACTCCCCGTCGGCGTAGGCGATCGACGTCCGCAGCCGCTCGGCGAGAAACGTCCGAAGCTCGCGCTCGATCGCGGTCAGGGACGGTTCGATCAGGTAGTACTTCCGTTCGTTCTCCCGCTCGGAGCGAAAAACGACGACGAAGGCGAACGGCTCGTTCACCCAGTACCGCTCGAGCTCCCGGAGGTGCGGTTTCTCCCCGTCGGGAACGGCGCGCTCGAGGTCGTACCGGCTCGCGACCGTCGGCGTCCCGTCGTCGCGGGAGAAAAACGCCGCCTCGTCGACTCCGTCCCGGACGGAGACGGTTCGATCCCCGACGAGCGCCTCGAGCTCGCGCCCGCTCCGGGCACCCGTCGCGAGTCGGTCCTCGAGAGCGGACCGCGCCTCGCGTCCGCGGCTCGGTCGCTGACCGATCCGTTCGGTACCGTCGGTGTGCATGGCCCGATCCTCGCCGCCCGATAGTACAAAAACTCGCGGCCCGCGAGCGACGCCGCGCCGAACCGAGAGCCACCGTCGCCGCGATCCGTCGGGGTTCTGGTACGGTCGTCAAACCGTTGATCCCTCGAGCGGTCGGTTCAGTTCGTTCGCCGTCGATTACGGGGTTACCAACGAAAACCTAGAGGCAGTGTGGAGAAAACGATGGTGTGTCCTACCGGACTATTGGTACCGAACATAACTACCTCCGCTGTGTTGCTGAACCGCGAACCGAGCTGCGGCGGTCGGTCGCACTCGCTTCTCGAAACGGATGCGGGACGTCGGTTTCGTCGTCGGAAGCGGACTCGCGCTCGGCACGCGGCGGGAGTGACGGGACGCGGCGACTGCGATCGCGTCGGGTCCCGTCTCGAGTTCGTCCTCGCGAGTCGACGACACGTCGCCGCGCTCGGTTCGAGAACGGGCGTGGCGGGAGTGAGCGAACGCCTCGTGTTCGTGTGCGTGACGGGATTCGAACCACGCCGACGTCGCTCACTTCGTTCGCTCGTCGTCTACCTCGAATCCCTTCGCCCGTACACACGGCTCACTGACGTTCGCCGGTGTACGGGCGTGGCGGGATTCGAACCCGCGATCAGAAGGTTAGGAACCTCCTGCCCTCTCCGCTAGGCCACACGCCCCGTCGAAGAACAGCGTTAGTTCGGTTCCGTGTCGGTCTCGTCCTCGGAGGTCACGGGCTCCGTGTCGACGAAGTCGTCGTCGGTATCGCCGAACTCGTCGTCGCCGAGATCGTTGTTCTCGCCGTCGTAGCCCTCGCGCATCTCCTCGAGTTCCGTTTCGACCTTTTCACGCCCCTTCTGGAATTCGCCCATCGCCTCACCGGTCGACCGCGCCAGCTTCGGGATCTTATTCGCCCCGAAGAGCAAGATGGCGATGAAAAGGATGATCAGTAGTTCCGGACCCCCTGGAATAGGGGCAAACAGCGGTGCGATTTCTACCATCTCTATCCGTGGCTTACGGGCTGGCAATTATAACCTTTTTGGACCGGACGGTAAATCCGTCCTCCTGGCGGTCAGAGCGGCGAAACGCACGTCTTGGGGGGAGATACGGTCTCGACGCGGCTGCGGCGAAGACAGTCACTCGAGCCGCGTCGATATCCCTTCTCGAGTCGCTCCCGAGTGACCCTCGGATCGACAGTCGTCTCGCCGCAGTGTACGGGTTCGAGTTCAACCGTCCGGGTTGCCGGTACCTATATATGTAAGAATTACTGATAGTAAGGTAGTGTGATGGGAACGAGGACGACCGCCGACGGCTCGCGATCGCACCAGGACCGACCCGGGACGCGGAAACGGGACGGTGATCGGCGTGGGTGAGTCGATCGTTCTCGAGTGGACGCCGCTGAACGCGTACCGGCGTCGACTGGTCTTCGAACCGCGGGATCTCGGCGGGTGGACCCGAACCGAGGAGGAGCGACGGGACGAGGGGTGGCGAGTCGTGGACCGGGAGGTCGTCACCCACGTCGAACTCGAGAGTTCGGGTTTCGACGGGGATTCGGGCGTAACGACCTATCGCGGTCCGTAGCGGGGACTCGTCTCCCGCGTGGACCGATCGGTTCCCAAACGGCGTCGAACTTCCGCTTCCGGGAGCGAAACTGTCTTTCCGGTCTGGGCGTAAGTCGGGGGCGATGGTAGATACCGGAGACGCTGCGCCCGACTTTACCGCACCGCTCGCGAACGGGGACGTCGACTCCTTTACGCTCTCCGAGCGCCTCGAGGACGAGGCGCCGATCGTCCTCGCCTTTTTCCCCGGCGCGTTCACGGGCGTCTGTACCGACGAGATGTGTACGTTCCAGGACCGGCTCTCGGCGTTCGACGACGTCGACGCGACGGTGTACGGTATCAGCCGCGACACGCCGTTCGCCCAGAACGAGTTCCGCAAGCAAAACGACCTCGAGTTCGGCCTCATCAGCGACCTGAACAAGAAGATCATCGCCGACTACGGCGTGGAGATGGACTTCGCGGACATGGGCGTCTACGGCGTCGCCAAACGCTCCGTGTTCGTCGTCGACGCCGACGGCGAGATCACCTACGCGTGGGTCAGCGACGACCCCGGTGTCGAGCCCGAGTACGCCGAAGTCGAGGACGCCGCTGCCGACGCGGCCTGACCCACCCGTAGTCCTTTTTAAGCCGGACCGCCTCGTGCGGGTATGAGCGATTCTTCGACCGACGAGCAGACGGGTCGTCTCTACGTTCCGACTGCGGACCACCATTTTCCCGACGAGAAGCTCAACCGCGTCCTCGAGTTTATCGATGAGGACGAGGAGATCCAGACCTACCTCGAGGCCCAGAACGTCAACGCCGTCGACCGTATGCGGTACAACGACCACGGCGTGAAACACATCGAGATCGTCCGCAACCGCGCGCTCTGTCTGTACGATCTGTTGAAGGCGGGCGACGTCGAGTTCAACGGTGCCAGCGAACAGGGCCTCGAGGAGGCCGACGAGGCGGTGATCGTCGCGCTGGCGGCGACGCTTCACGACGTCGGCCACGTCGTCCACCGCGACCAGCACGCCTACTACTCGATTCCCCTGGCCGCGGACATCCTCGATCGGGTGCTGCCGGAGTTCTACGACGTCGCCGAAACGGTTCGGATGAGAGGCGAGGTGTTGCACGCGATCCTCTGTCACCACACTGCCGAGACGCCCCTGACCACCGAGGCCGGCGTCATCCGCGTCGCCGACGCGCTGGACATGGAGCGGGGTCGCTCCCGCATCCCCTACGAACAGGGCGGGCGCGGCATCAACACCCTCTCGAGCCAGGCGATCAGTCGCGTCTCCCTGCACGAGGGCGACTCCCGCCCGGTGATGGTCGAAATCGCGATGACCAACGCAGCCGGCGTCTACCAGGTCGACAACCTGCTGAAGGCGAAGCTCCGCGATTCGGGCCTCGAGGACGAGATCCGGATCGTCGCCGTCAACACCAACGAGAACCACGAACAGCTGGTCGAACGGATCGAACTGTAGCGGTCTCAGGCGAGACGGTAGCGGCCGTCGACCCGCTCGACGTAGTCGCGCTCGCGCAGCGTCCGCGCGACCGAGAGGAAGGCTCCTTTCTCGACGCCGAGCGCCGCACAGACCTCGTCGGCGCTCGCGTTCGGCCACTCCCGCAGGTAGAGGTAGATCAGCTTCGCTTGCGCCGAGTCGAAGTCGTCGGGAATCGAAACCGTCGGTCGCGAGTCGAGTCGCATAGTTCACCATCCGTAGTTCGACGATATTAAAACTGAGTATCGTGGATTGTCGAACTACAGACGGTCCGCGAGCGAGTCAGGATCCTTTTCCCGTCACCGCTCGTTTCGGCCGATATGAATATTCAGCTCATCGTTCTCGGCCTGTTGACCGGTGCGCTCACCGGAGCCTTCTTCGCGCTCGTCGACGTTCCGATCCCCGCGCCGCCCGAACTCCCAGGGCTGATGGGTATCGTCGGGATCTACCTCGGCTACAGACTGGTCGAACTGTCGGGGGCGAGCCTGGACGCCCTCGAGTCAATCGGGCTCTAACGTCGACTGTCGAATCCGGCATCGTCAGGGAGCGACGTCCAGCCCGACGGCGAACTCGCGGGCCCGCTCGCGGATCGCCGCGGCGTCGGCGATGACGACCTCGCCGTCGCGCTGGAGGACCTCGCCGTCGACCATCGTGAAGGTCACGTCGTCGCCGTGGGCCGCGAAGGTCAGGTGCGAGAGGACGTCGTGAATCGGCGTCGCGCGCGTGAGGTCGGTCTCGAGGCCGACGATATCGGCCTTCCACCCCGCGCGGAGCTTCCCGACGCGCTCGAAGCCGGCGGCCTCGGCGCCGTTTACCGTCGCCATCTCGAAGACCGTCCGCGCGGGCAAGGCCTGGGGCTCGAGGCGATCGACCTTCTGTAAGAGCGAGGCCTGGCGCATCTCGGTGAACGGATCGAGCGCGTTGTTACACGGCGGCCCGTCGTTGCCCAGCGCGACGTTGATCCCCCGGTCGAGGTAGTCGAGCACCGGAGCGACGCCGCTGGCGAGTTTCATGTTCGAGGACGGGCAGTAGGTCACGTTCGTGCCCGTCTCGGCGAGTACCTTCCGCTCGCTCTCGTCGGTCCAGACGCAGTGGGCCAGCACGACGTCCTCGCCGGTGAGGCCGACCTCGTCGAGCCAGTGGACGTTCCGGCGACCGGTTTCTCTCTCGACGGTCTCGATCTCGCCGCGGTTCTCGCTGGCGTGTGTGTGGATGCGGACGCCGTCGTGGGCATCGGCGAGCTCTCGACTGCCCCGCAGACAGGCCTCGGTACAGCTCACGGCGAAGCGGGGCGTCACCGCGTAGCGGAGCCGTCCGTCCGCCGCGCCGTGGTACCGGTCGATCAGCCGTTCGCTTTCGGCTAAGGCGTCGTCGGTGTCCTCGAGCAGTCCCGCGGGCGCCTCCTTGTCCATCAACACCTTCCCGAGTCGACCGCGGACGCCGAGTTCGCAGGCGGCCTCGAACGCTTCGTCGGCGTGGGCGACCGAGAGGTGATCGATGCAGGTCGTCGTCCCGCTCTCGATCAACTCGAGGTAGCCCAACTCGGCGGCTGCGCGCATCTCCTCGGCCGAGAGTTCGGCCTCCATCGGCAGCACGTACTCGAACAGCCAGTCCAGCAACTCGGTGTCGTCGGCGATCCCGCGCCCGAGACTCTGGACCGAGTGGACGTGGGCGCCGACCGTTCCGGGCATGAGCACGTCACACGAGTGGCGCTCGTGGTCCGGATACGTCTCGAGACACCGCTCCCGTTCCCCGACGTCGACGATCTCGTCGTCCTCGACGACGACTGCACCGTCCTCGATAACGGTGTCGGCGTCGGCGACGACGGTTCCCGACAGCAACATTCCCTCTCTCGGTAACCGATCCAGCGGCTTATCTCTGTGGATGTTTCGCCGCGCGGGCGCTCTCGTCGCTCAGGAGGATCGCAACCGCATCGAAGCCCTCGAGAACACCCACGCGAAGCAGATCAGCCCGGTGAACGTGATGTAGGCGACGCCGAACGGTACCACGATTACCGGCAGGGAGTCGGCGAACAGGTAGCCCGCGAGGACCAGCGCCGGAACGAGAACGAGGTGCAATCGGACGAATCGCTCGAGTCCCATTACCTGAACCAACGGACGAGCGAACGTATAGCCCTGCTGGTCTCGATTCGAAGCGAAAACGGACGGTTCGGTCAGTAGCTGCGCTCTTTGGGCTCGTAGGTTTTGTCCTGGCCCTCGAGGATGACGGGCCGGTAGAAGATCGACGGCTCGCCGTCGTCCCACGAGATCAGCGTGTGCTTGAGCCACTCGTCGTCGCGTCGCTCCTGGTTTTCCTGGCGCCAGTGGGCGCCGCGGAACTCGTTGCGCACCAGGGCGCCGAGCGCGATCGTCTCGGCGACGTCGATCAGGTTTCGCGTCTCGTAGGTCTGCTGGAGATCGGTGTTGAAGGTGCGGGAGGGGTCGTCGACGTAGACGTCCTGGTACTCCTGGCGACACTCCCGGATCACGCGCAGCGCCTTCTCGATTCCGTCCCTGGTGCGGAAGACGTTGACGTAGTCGGTCATCGCCTGCTGGAGCTTCGCGCGGATCTGGGCGTGCTGGACGCCGTCATCTTTGTCCATCAGGTGATCGACGCGGGCCCGCTCGCGCTCGACGGCGCGCTCGAGGAGGCCGTCGGCCTCGGCCGCGACTCCACCGTCGGCGGCGACGCCGCTCGTGGTGTCGATGCCGGCGCTCCCGGGCGTCACCGGGAGGTCGGCGTCCTCGTCCTCGACGTCGTCGCCGTACCCCGTTCGGATCTTGGCCTCGCCCAGGTCCTCGCCCGCGGCGTGGCGACCCGCGCGCTTGCCGAAGACGATCAGTTCGGGCAGGGCGTTCCCGCCTAGCCGGTTGCCGCCGTGGACGGAGACGCAGGCACACTCGCCGGCCGCGTAGAGGCCGTTGATGTTGGTCTGACCGTTCTCGTCGACGTCGATCCCGCCCATCGCGTAGTGCTGGCCGGGCTTGACCGGCATCGGCTCGACGAGCCCGTCGACGCCCTCGAAGTCCTCCGCGAGGTGCAGAATGTTCTCGAGGCGATCTAGGATACGCTCCTCGCCGAGGTGGCGCATGTCGAGGTGGACGTACTCGTCGTCGACGCCCCGTCCCTCGCCGACCTCGGTGAGCTCGGCGCGGGCGACGACGTCGCGGGAGGCGAGTTCGCCGGAGTTGTTCGCGTAGCCGTGCTCGAACATGAACCGTTCGCCCTTGGCGTTATAGAGGATCCCGCCCTCGCCGCGGACCCCTTCGGAGATCAGAACGCCCGTCGACGGCAGCGACGTGGGGTGGAACTGGATGAACTCCATGTCCTCGAGCGGCGCGCCGGCGCGGTAGGCCATGGCGTGGCCGTCGCCGGTACACGAGACGGCGTTCGTGGTGTGATCGAACGCCTGGCCGGGACCGCCGGTCGCGAGGACGACCCCGCTGTTGGCCTTGAATCCCTGGACGTTGCCCGACTGGACGTCGTAGGCGACGACGCCGTGACAGGAGCGGTCGTTGGGGTCGGCGGCGTCGTCGGTGACGAGGTTCATCACGTACCACTCGTCGTACACCTGAATCCCCCGTTTGACGACCTGCTCGTACATCGTATGCAGCAGGTGGTGGCCGGTTTCGGCCCCGGCGTAGGTCGTCCGGGGGTAGGAGAGGCCGCCGAACGGACGCTGGGAGACCCGTCCGTCCTCCTCGCGCGAGAAGGGCATCCCCCAGTGCTCGAGCTGGATCGTCTCCTCGGGAGCGTCCTGGGCCAGGGTCTCGACGGCGGGGGCGTCGGCCAGGTAGTCCGACCCCTTCATCGTGTCGTAGGCGTGGAGTTCCCAGTCGTCGCCCTCCTGGAGGGCGGCGTTGATCCCGCCCTCGGCCGCGCCGGTGTGGCTGCGGACCGGGTGGAGTTTCGAGACGATCGCCGTGTCGGCGCCCGCCTCGTGCGCTGCGATTGCGGCCCGGAGGCCGGCGCCGCCGGCGCCGACCACGATAACGTCGTGTTCGTACATCTTACCAGAACTTCAGGTTCTTCTTGACTGCCTCCCGCTTGAGCTCCTGAATGTGCTCGGTCAGGGGGATGTCCTTCGGACACACCTCGGTACAGGAGAACTGGGTCTGGCACCGCCAGACGCCGTGTTCCTGCTCCAAGATGCGGAGTCGGTGCTCCTTGATCTCCGCGCCCTCGCGGTCGTCCATCGCGAACTTGTAGGCCTTGTTGATCGCCGCCGGCCCCAGGTACTGGTTGTCGCCGGCCGCGATGTTACAGCTGGACATGCAGGCGCCACACCAGATACACCGCGAGGACATCTTGATCTTCTCGCGGTTCTCGGGGCTCTGACGCTGTTCCTCGAGGTCGCTCGTGGCCGGGGTGTCCTCGTCCTGGAAGTACGGCTCGACGGCGTGCATCTGGTCGTAGAAGTGGTCCATGTCGACGACCAGGTCCTTGACGACCTCCTGGTGGGGCAGCGGCTCGACCCGGACCGGCTGCTCGAGTTCGGAGATCTGGGTCTTACAACCCAGGCGCTGTCGGCCGTTGACGAAGAAGGCGTCGGAGCCACAGACGGCCTGCCGACAGGAGTGTCGGAAGGTGAGCGAGGAGTCGAACTCGTCGCGGGCGTACATCACCGCGTCGAGGACAGTCATCCCCTTCTCGAAGGGGACGTAGAAGTCGTCGAACCGGGGCTCCTGTTTGCCCTCGACTTCGGGGTCGTAGCGGAACACCTTGAGGTGTACCGTCTCCCCCTCGACGTCTGACTCGTCGACGGCCTCGTCCTGAGCGAGCCCCTGTTCTTTCTGCTTGAGTCGCTCCTGCTGTGGCGACTCGGCGCCCCGCATCTCGGGGTCTTCCGGTGCTTCCTGCGATTCGGGTTCTTTCGGTTGTTCCTGTTGCGTACTCATGTTAGGTCCACCCCGCCATGGCGACCGCGACCCAGACGCCCTGTGCGACGAGCGCGATTCCAGCCAGCGAGAGCACGGCGAGCACGAGTTTTTTCGGTGTTCCCTCGAGTCCCTGATTGACCAGCGCGTTGTAGACGCCGTTGACGCCGTGGAACGCGCCGGCGACCAGGAACAACACCATCGTCACGAAGTACCCGATGGTGCTCATCCGCTCTTGTGTCCCGGCGAACGTAACTTCTGCGGCGTGGTTAACGAAGTGCAGCTGGAAGAAGTGAAACGCCAGCACGACGACCAGAAACGCCGCGGTGATCCGCTGGAGCAGCCAGCCGGTGCCGCCACGGGTAAACGAGGAGTATCGCTCCGCCATCAGAGCGCCACCCCGTCCAAGAACGTCGGCACGCTCGCGACGGTGATGATCCCGGTCAACACCAGCGAGGCGTAGAAGCTCTTGTCCTGTGCGGTGAGGCCGACGCCGAGGTCGACCATCAGCAGTCGAATCCCGTTCAGGATGTGGAAGACGGCCACCGCCAGCAGCCCGACCTCGAGTATGCGGATAATAAACAGCGACTCGAGTCCCTGGATAGTCTGGGTGTAGACGTCCGTTTCCTGCTGGATCAGTGCCACGTCACCGCTGGCTGCACCGATGGCCGTACTCAGCACGGCGATGTGGGTAAACAGGTAGCCGATCAGCATCCACCCGGTAAACTTGTGGAAAATCCACGCCCACATTCCGGCCGAGAACTCCTTCCAGCGCCCGAAGTCCTCGATGAGACCGCGATTGTAAGACTGACTCATACACTCATGTGGACGGTTTGACCGGGGAGGTATAGAAGTTACCTTTATCGGCCGGTTTACCGGGTTCCGAAGGTCGGTCCCCGAGGCGCCGTCGCCGATCGCTCACATCGGAAGCTGGGACTGCGACCCGGTTCTCGTCTTCGTTCGGTCGTTTTCCAGGGCCGTCCGCGTGTCGGACTCAAGCCCGACCAGGTGACAGAGCGGGTTCCCCGGGTAGACGACCGGGTTCTCGAGGACGCCGACGATCAGTCCGGTAAAGGGTGCCTCGACGGTGACGATGTCGTCTTTCTCCTTGAACGGGTTCGTGATGGTACAGATCACGTCCCCCTCCTCGACGAGCGATCCCCGTCCGTGTTTCATGTCGACGATCCCGCCGGCGTCGGCCCGGAGCCAGGTCTTCTCGTCGTCGGTGTCGATGACGGTCCGCCAGCCGGGCCAGTGGACGGCCGCACCCGGGTGGAGCCCGAACTCCGCGAACACGCTGGCGACACCGGTGAGCGCGCGGTCGATCAGCCGTCGCTGGAAGCGGTGTGCCTCGCCCATCTCGATCGTGACGGTCGGAATGCCGGCGTCGGTCGCCTCGCGGCGAAGGGTACCGGAGGGCCCCTGACCCGCGATGATGACGTGGGAGCTGAACGCGCAGGCGACTCGCGCGGCGTCGGAATCGTCCATGTTCGCCCGCGCGTGGAGCATGTTCGTCCGTCCTCGCGTCGAGGTGTGGAAGTCGATCCCCAGGTCGCAGGGCTCGATGAAGTTCGTGAAGATCCGGTGGGCCATCCGCCTGGCGCTGGTCGACCCCTCCCGGCCGGGGAACGACCGGTTGAGATCCCGATCGTAGATCGGCAGGTACCGCTCCTGGGCCAGAAAGCCGGGGACGTTCATCACCGGCAGACAGACGAGCGTGCCGTGAAGCTCGGCGTGATTCCAGTCGTGGGCGACCTCGCGCACGACCTCGATCCCGTTGAGCTCGTCGCCGTGTGCCGCCGCCGAGAGGAACGCCGTCGGACCGGGGTGGGTCCCGTTGATGATCGTAACCGGGATCCGCACGGGATCGCCGAGGTACGTCTCGCTGATTCCGTACCGAATGTTCGCCGACTCGCCGGGATCGACCCGGCCGCCGTCGTACGTAAAGACGTCGTCGTCGATCGGCGGCGAACCCGACGACTCGCTCGAGTCGTCGTCCGCCGCGTCGTTACCGCCCATAGGTGCCCACTGGATCGGCACCCTCGTGAATCTTTGTTCACGGTCTCGACGCGCCCGCGATTCGGAAACGTGGCGAGAAAAGTACGTAAGACAGTTGAAATTCAGGGCATAGATTTTGTATGCCCGAACGGTACGGTACAGGCATGGAGATTCGCGAAGCGACAGACGCCGACGTCGAGACGATCCGCTCGATCGCAGACCGCTCGCTTTCCTCGACCTACACGGACTTCCTCGGAGCGGAGACGATCAAGGCCGCCATCGAACAGTGGTACGGCGAGGAGTTCGCCGAGGACATCGCGGACGACCACTCGCTGATCCTGGTCGTCGAGCGCGACGGCGAGCTGGTCGGATTCTCCCACAGCGAGCTGGTCGGCCAGCAGTACAGCAACGGTCGGCTGCTGTGGCTCCACATCGATCCCGACGCCCGCGGCGACGGAATCGGCGTTCGGCTGCTCGTTCGCACCCGCGAGAAGCTGCTCGAGGACGGTGCCGAGCAAGTCCAGTGTTTCGTCCTCGAGGACAACGAGGGCGGCAACGAGTTCTACGCCGACCACGGCTTCGAACAGGCCGACCAGCGCGAGGTCGAGATCGGGTCCGAGACGTTCACCGAGAACGTCTACGTCGAAAGCGAGATCGAAAGCGGCGACGACTGGACCGCAGTCGACGAACTCGAGCTCGACGGGGAGACCGTCTACGTCAGCTACGGCGAGGCCAATCGGGGCTCGAAGGCGCCGTTTTACGGCGCCTACGAGAGCGAGGACCAGTCCGAGCGCTACGGCTGGCTCTGCGGGAACTGCGACTCGATCGACAACGCGATGGACACGATGGGGCGCATCGAGTGCAACGCCTGCGGGAACCGCCGCAAGGCGACGCGGTGGGACGCCTCCTACCTGTAGCGAAGCGGTAGCCCCGACACGTCTCCCTCGTTCGTGACGTTCGTCTCGTTGCGCCTGTAGGCTCCGCCTACCCGTCGATACCGACGGTCGCGGGCCGTCAGCGTGGACTTCGAGCGCGTCGCTGCGGCCGTCCTCCCGGAGTTGTCTCCGCATTACAATTGGGTCTCCGCTGGTCGTCTCCCTCGAGTCGCGGTTCGCGTCCGACCTCGTAGCACGGCGTTCGGCGGCCCCACCTCCAGTATGAACAGACAGGATCACATCGTTCGCGGGTTCAAGGCGACGCTGGTCTCGCGGGCGATATACATGGTCTCGAGCGCGCTGTTGATGCTCGTGCTGGCGCGGTTTCTCCTCGACCCGGACGGCTACGGCGCGCTGTACTGGGCGATCGGCGTCCTGGCGGTGCTCCAGCTCGTCGCGGACCTCGGCCTCGGCAAGTCCGCCGCGCGGTACTTCTCGGAGTACCGTGAGCGAGACCCGGGCCAGATCCCGCACCTGATCCGGACGACGCTGGCGCTGAAGCTCGCGCTGCTCGCTATCGTCACGACGGCGCTCCTGGCGTTTCACGAGCACCTCGCCGCGGCGCTGGGCGATCCCGGCGCCGCGCCGTTTCTCGCGGCGGGGACGCTGTACATCGTCGCCTTCTCGTTCAGCACGACCTCCCAGATCGCGCTGCAGGGGTTCAATCGCCTGGGGTACAGCGCGGCGATCCAGGCGATCAGCGGCGCCGGCCGCCTGGTGTTCGCGGTCGCGTTCGTCGTCCTCGGAACGGGGGCGCTGGGCGCGCTGTTCGGCTACGTCGTCGGGTACTCGATCTCGGCCGCGGTGGGGCTGACGATCCTGTACCTCGAGTACTACACCCGGTACGAGCCCGCCGAGACCTACGAACCCGGGCTCGCGCGGCGTCTGGCCGAGTACAGCGTCCCCCTCACCGCGACCAGGAGCGCGAACGTAATCGACAAGCGCATCGACATCGTCCTCGTGGGGGTCTTCCTGACCCCCGCCGCGGTCGCGTTCTACCAGCTGGGCAAACAGATCACGGACTTCGCGCTCGCGCCCGCGGAGGCGCTGGGGTTTACGATCTCGCCGAACTTCGGCGAGCAGAAGGCGACCGGACAGCTCGAGTCCGCCCGGCGGATCTACGAGACGTCGCTGACGAACGTGC
The DNA here is from genome assembly GCF_012163165.1 of Natronococcus sp. JC468. Taxonomy (NCBI): domain Archaea; kingdom Methanobacteriati; phylum Methanobacteriota; class Halobacteria; order Halobacteriales; family Natrialbaceae; genus Natronococcus; species Natronococcus sp. JC468. The sequence goes on along the minus strand of NZ_JAAVUO010000011.1, from coordinate 15,601 downwards.
TCCTGCTGTACGTCCCCGCGGCGGTCGGGCTCGTCATCGTCGCCGACCCGTTCGTCACGATGGTGTTCGGCGCCGACTACGCGGGCGCGGTGCCCGTCCTGCAGGTCCTCGCAGGGTTTATCGTCCTGCAGGCGATCACGAACCTGACCAGCGACAGCCTGGACTACCTCGGACGGGCCCGTTCCCGGGCGATCGCGAAGGGCGCGACGTCGGTCGCGAACTTCGGGCTGAACCTCGCGCTCATTCCGACCTTCGGCGTCGTCGGCGCCGCGGCGGCGACGGTCGCGACCCACTCCGTCTACGTCGCCGTCAACCTCTACATCGTCCACAGTGAGCTCTCGCTGCGGCTCGAGCGGCTCGGTCGGACCGTCGTCCGCGTCTGCGGGATCACCGGCGTGATGGCCGTCGCCGTCTCGCTCGTGACGCCGCTGATATCGAACGTCGTAATGTTGTTCGTCGCGATCGCGCTCGGGGCGGCCACCTGGGGGGTGCTCGCGGTGACGACGGGGATGATCGACGCCCAGCAGGTTCGGTCGGTTATCTCCTGACTCGACCCCGCGCCTTCCGACACTTGCTATCGCTCACGAACGCTTATCAATGCCGTCGCTCACTATACTGTATGGCTGTTTCCGATTCCGTCACCGTCGGCGTACTGAGCCTCCACACCAGCAAGGAGACGAAGGCGATCCTCAACGCGGTCGAAGAGCTGGGCCACGACACCGAGTGGCTCCGCGCCGAGAACACCGCCGTCAGCGTCGCCGACGGGAGCGCCACCCTCGAGCCCGCCGTCGACGTCATCGCCAACCGGATGCTACTGTCGAACACGGAACAGCCCTGCGAGGAGCTCGGCCTGGCGAACACCGTCTCGGGACTGGTGCCGATGCTCAACGAGCCGAAGTCGGTGCTGACGGCGATTCATAAGCTGTCGACGGCGACGGCGCTGGCGGCGGCCGACGTCAGGGTTCCCGACGTGACGCTGGCACTCGGCAACCAGAAACTCGCCGAGGCGCGGTCCCGGTACGGCGAGGAGGCCGTCTACAAGACGGCGATCGGAACCCACGGCGGCGGGACCTGGAAGGTCGGTCCAGACGACCCGATCAACGCGAAGGTCGGCAACCGGTACGCGTTCCTCCAGGAGCTCGTCGACCTCGAGGACGCGCGCCACCGCGACGTCCGCGTCTACGTCGTCGACGGCGAGATCATCGGGGCGATGTACCGCTACGCGCCCGACAACGACTGGCGGACCAACGTCGCGCTCGGCGGGAGCGTCGAGGACGCGACCGACGACCTCCCCGAGACGGCCCGCGAAATGGCCCGACGGGCCAGCGACGCCGTCGGGCTCGACTACGCCGGCGTCGACCTCGTCGAGGGCGAGGAGGGCTGGTTCGTCCTCGAGGTCAACCCGACCGCGGGGTTCAAGGGGCTGTACGAGGCGACCCGGATCAGCCCCGCCCCCTACATCGCCAAGCTCGCGATCGAGCAGGCGGGCGGCGAGGTCGACGACGACCGCGTCGCGGAGCTATCGGCGGTGCTCGACGACTCGCGGCCGTCGGCCCAGCCGTCCGACGCGTCGGCGTTCGACGGGGAGACGGCGGTGATCGGCTACACCGAGGAGGTCGTTCTCTCGGGGACCAGCGGCTCGAAGACGGTTCTCGCGAAGTCCGACACCGGCGCGACCCGGACGAGCATCGACACGTCGCTGGCAGCCGACATTGGCGCCGGTCCGATCAAGTCGATCACGCGGGTCAAATCCGGCAGCAGCAAGACCTCGAAGAGCCGCCCCGTCGTCGACGTCGTCGTCGGCGTCGGCGGCAACCAACACACCGTCACCGCGAGCGTCGAGGACCGCAGCCACATGGACTACCCCGTTTTGCTCGGCCGTGATATCCTCGAGAACTACCAGGTCGACGTCAGTCGGCGGATCGACCGCGACGCACAGGACAGGCCCGAAGAGGAGGAGTAATCGGCCGCAAACGCGGGGCTCGAGGTCCGACGACGGACAGCCACAACCCCCACGACGGGTCCGATCGACCCCATTCGGGCCGTCGCCAGAGATCCTCATCGCGAGCGGCGCGGTCCCGTCACGGATAAAACTTCGTGAATGAGAAAGATCGATTGGGCGATAGCGAATAGTTCCTTATCGGATTAGACAATCTTAATACGCGAAAGCCACAATCGAACTACGATGACGAGGTCCAACCAAGACTGGTGGCCGAACCGGTTGAACGTGGAGATCCTCGACCAGAACGCCTGCGACGTCGGGCCGACGGACGAGGACTTCGACTACGCCGAGGCGTTCGAGGAACTCGACTACGAGGAGCTGAAGTCGGACATCGAGGACGTCATGACCGACTCCCAGGAGTGGTGGCCGGCCGACTACGGCCACTACGGCCCACTGTTCATCCGGATGGCCTGGCACAGCGCCGGCACGTACCGCATCAGCGACGGTCGCGGCGGCGCCTCGGGCGGTCGACAGCGCTTCGCGCCGCTGAACAGCTGGCCCGACAACGCGAACCTCGACAAGGCTCGCCGCCTGCTCTGGCCGGTCAAGCAGAAGTACGGCCGCAAGCTCTCGTGGGGCGACCTGATCGTCCTGGCCGGAAACGTCGCCCTCGAGTCGATGGGGTTCGAGACGTACGGCTTCGGCGCCGGGCGCGAGGACGAGTACCGACCCGACGAGGCCGTCGACTGGGGCCCGGAGGACGAGTGGGAAGCGTCCGAGCGCTTCGACGAGGGCGGCGAACTCGAGGGTAACCTCGCCGCCACCGTGATGGGGCTCATCTACGTGAACCCCGAGGGGCCCGACAGTGAGCCGGACCCAGAGAAGTCTGCGGAACGGATCCGGGAGTCGTTCGGCCAGATGGCGATGAGCGACGAGGAGACGGCCGCGCTCATCGCCGGCGGACACACCTTCGGGAAGGTTCACGGCGCCGAGAACCCCGACGAGCACGTCGGTCCCGAGCCCGAGGCGGCTTCCATCGACCAGCAGGGGCTGGGCTGGGAGAGCAGCCACGGCTCCGGGAAGGGCGCCGACACGATCACTAGCGGCATCGAGGGTCCCTGGAACACCACGCCGACCCAGTGGGACATGGGCTACATCGAGAACCTCCTCGAGTACAAGTGGTGGCCCGAGCGAGGTCCCGGCGGCGCCTGGCAGTGGACCACCCAGAACGGCGAACTCGACGAGGCCGCCCCGGGCGCCGAGGAGCCGGCGGAGAAGGAGGACGTGATGATGCTGACGACGGACGTCGCGCTCAAGCGCGACCCCGACTACCGGGAGATCCTCGAGCGCTTCCAGGACAACCCCAACGAGTTCCGGGAGGCGTTCGCGCGGGCTTGGTTCAAGCTGATCCACCGCGACATGGGTCCGAAAGAGCGGTACGTCGGTCCGGAAGTTCCGGAGGAGGAGCTGATCTGGCAGGACCCGATCCCCGACGCCGACTACGAGCTGATCGGCGAGGACGAAGCCGCCGACCTCAAAGCGGAGATCCTCGAGACGGACCTGTCGGTCTCTCAGCTGGTCAAGACCGCCTGGGCGTCGGCCTCGACGTACCGCTACGGCGACAAGCGCGGCGGCGCCAACGGCGCCCGCATCCGCCTCGAGCCCCAGCGCAGCTGGGAGGTCAACGAACCCGACCAGCTCGAGACGGTGCTATCGACCCTCGAGGAGATCAAAGAGGAGTTCAACGGCTCGCGATCCGACGACGTGCGGGTCTCGCTTGCGGACCTGATCGTGCTGGGCGGCAACGCGGCCGTCGAGCAGGCGGCGGCCGACGCCGGCTACGACGTCGAGGTCCCGTTCGAGCCGGGCCGGACCGACGCCTCCCAGGAACAGACCGACGTCGACTCCTTCGAGGCGCTCAAACCCGTCGCGGACGGGTTCCGCAACTACTACAGCGACGAAGCTGACCAGTCCCAGGAGGAGCTGCTGATCGACAGGGCGGACCTCCTGAACCTGACGGCGCCCGAGACGGCGGTGCTCGTCGGCGGCCTGCGCGCGCTGGGCGCCACCTACCAGGATACCGACCTCGGCGTCCTCACCGACCGTCCGGAGACGCTGACCAACGACTTCTTCGTGAACCTGCTCGACATGGACTACGAGTGGGAAGCGTCCGACGGCTCCCAGGACATCATGGGCTGGGAGGCGACCGCGGAGTCCGACACCGACGAGGTGTTCGACCTGCGCGACCGCGAGACGGGCGAGGTCGAGTGGGCGGCGACCCGCGCGGACCTCGTCTTCGGGTCGAACTCCCGGCTTCGCGCCGTTGCGGACGTCTACGCGTCCGAGGATAGCGAGGAGAAGTTCGTTCGGGACTTCGTCGACGCCTGGAGCAAGGTCATGCAGCTCGACCGCTTCGACCTCGAGTAACCGCTCCGGCCTCGAGTCGCCGGTATTTTTCGCCGACTACCCGTCCTCGAGCTCCCGCCGAAGCACCAGCTCGTCGTCGGTGATCTTGCCGACCTGCGACCGCCGGACGGGACGATCGTCGTCGTCGCGCTCGAGCCAGCCCAGCCGCGCCTTGATGCGATCCGCCAGCCCGGGCTCCGGGTCGACGTAGGCGGTATCGCCCTCGACGGCGGTGACGATCCCGATCCGTTCGCCGGCGTCGTCGACGACGGCTTTCCCCGCGTCGTCGTCCTCGAGTTCGCGGACGATCGGCTCGGTTCCGGGGATCGGTTCGGCGGTCGCCGTCGTCTCGGCGCCCTCTGCTCTCGGCTCGGCCGTTCCGCACTCCTCGGAGTCGACGAGCTCGCCCTCCAGCACGTCGCTGTCGAGGACCTCCGAATCGAGCACCTCGGTGTCCTCGAGCGCGAACCGCCTGCGGACGCGCTCCTCGACCCGCTCCTCGACGGTCCGACGCTCGAACAGCTCGCTTCGGACGAGATCGCCCGCTCCGTCGACGGCCTCGTTCCGGAGCTCCCGATCGACCGACTCGGCGGCGGCGTCCGACCGCGCCACGTCCTCGAGGACGGATCGTCGGACGCTCTCCGGATCGACATCCGCGTCCGGTTCGGCCCGTGGCTCCTCGCGGGCGACGTCGACGCCGACGCCCTCGCTCTCGACGGCGTAGCGTTCGACCTCCTCGATCGTCTCGATGCGGGATTCATCCGTCGTCACCGCGACGACGTCGTCGCCGACGAACTCGGTGCCGACGACCGTCCGCTCGAGGAGTTCGGACTCGAGCAGCTCGCGGTCGACGATCCCCCGGTCGACGACTTCGCTTTCGACCGTGTCGCGTTCGACGACCCGGCTCTCGCCCTCGACGTCGCTCTCGACGACCTCGGTCGTTACCGTCTCGCCCCGCCGAAGGGCATCCTCGAGTTCGGACCGCTCCCCCGAGGCCCGCTCGAGGGCCGCCTCGCGCTCGAGAAGCTCGAACTCCCCGAGTTCTCCGGGGTCACCGGTCGACCCGCCGCGGTAGAGAAAGACCAGTTCGTCGTCCCGGAGGTGCTCGTCGAACTCGGCCCAGGCGTCCGACGCGTCCGCGTCCGCGTCGAGTTCCTCCCGCCGGGTGAACGAGTAGCCGTGTCCCTCGCCTCCGTGGGTCGATACCGGGACGGCGTCGCGTGACTCCGCCCACTCGCGGATCCGGTCGGGGTCGGTCGTCATCCGGCGTCGCTCGCTCCCGCCGGAGATCGTTTCGTCTACCATATCGACGTTGGCGCCCGGCCGACGCTTCAGTCCGTCGCCGGCGTCTGCTACTCCGATTCGTACTCCGCCCAGATGTACCGCGTCGCGACGCTGCGGTAGGGACGCCAGTCCTCTGCGATCTCGCGCATCTCCGCTCGGGTGAGCTCGTCGCCGTTTCCGTACAGGTTCTCGATCCCACGTCGAACCGCCAGATCGCCAAGCGGGAGCACGTCGGGGCGCTCGAGGACGAACAGGAGGTACATCCGCGCGGTCCAGTCGCCGACTCCTCTGATCTCGGTGAGCCGATCGATCACCTCCTCGTTCGAGTACTCCGCGAGTCCCGCCCGCGTGTAGTCGCCGTCCCGAAACGCCCGGGCGGCGTTTCGGACGTACTCGATCTTGCTGCGGGAGAGCCCGGCCTCGTAGAGCGCCTCCTCGTCGGCGGCCAGAACGGTCTCCGGCGTCACCTCCCCGCCGAGCACGTCGAACACCCGTCCACGGATGGCGGCCGCGCTCGCGGTCGAGACCTGCTGGTTGATGATCGAGATGCAGAGTCGCTCGTACTCGGTCCAGTCGGGTTCGACGTACGGGTCGTGTCGATCGACGAGCTCGGCCATCACGGGATCCTGACGGAGAACTGGGGCTGCCTCTTCTATCATACCGGTGGGATACGGAGTAGGGGGCCGGGAACGCATATGCGTCTCGCTTTCGCGCCCGACGGGCCGCGCCTCGAGGGAGCCGGCGACGTGCGACTACGGGCGAAAAATGGTTCCCGATCGTCCGCGTAAGTGGTGTCGTGACCTCGACGTGATTACGTGGTTTCGCGGCCTGTGGCAGTTCTACCTCGCGTACACGAAAACCGGCGTCCACGCGGCCGCGGCCGCGGCGCTGGCGATCTTCGGGATACTCGTCTTCGTCGACGGCGCGTTCGCGATCCTCGCGATCGCCTCCTACGTGCTTCCGCCCGTGGTCCTCTACGTCCGCGCGGACGACGCGGCGCCGGCTCCCGAGGCGGGAACGGACTCGCTCGAGACGCCGGGACCCGTTGGTCGCGGTCGCGAGCCCGATCGGCGATCGACCGGCCCGGCCCTCGTCGACGAGCGGCGGGCCGACGGCCGCGCCGCGGCGTTCGACGGCGATACGGATTCCGACAGCGACGACGGCGATACGGACTCCGATAGCGACGACGGCGACACGGACACCGATAGCGACGGATGAACGATCCCGGCGGATCGCGTTCGGAAGGGGTCGTTCGATTCACTCCGGCGAGGAGGCAGCGAAGTCCCCGTTCTCGTCGAACTCGATCGGCGCCGGCTCGCGTACGACGCGAAGGTCCTCGCGGTCCCGTGCGGCCTCGACCAGCGGCGCCGAGGCGTAACACCGCTTCAGGCGCATCGTGTCGGTCACCCTGAGGACGCGGGCCTCCTCGCTCGGGACGGGGCCGATCGTGCCGAGGCTCGCGATCAGTCCCGCCCGATCGGTCTCGACCACCGGCGGGAGCCGTACGCCCCGAACCGTGCTCGCGGTGATCGCGTTGATCAGCGACTTCGACCAGTCCAGTCCCGCTAGCACGCCGCGATGTGTGAAGTCGGCCTGGCCCATTCCCATCGCGTTGCCCTTCGTCTTCTCGGTGAACCCGCGGGCGAAGATCCGCTTTACGTCGGCGGTCTCCGGCTCGGGCTCGTCGATCGTGAAGTGGCGCCGCCCCGTCACGTTGGTGTCCATCCCCTGCCCGCTGACGTCCTTGCCCAATCGATCGACGACGAGGACGTCCAGCTCCTCGAAGGGGAGTTTCGGCATGAGCTCCCAGGCCTCCTCGAGTAGCTCCGCTTCGCGCTCGAGAAAGCCCGACGGCGGCACGCCCTCGAGGTGGGTCGTCTCGTCGAGTTGATCCTCGACGATCGCGACGCCGCCGGCGACGGGCAGCGCCTCGAGGAGCTGACCGGTGATCTCGGGGAGCATGTTGCGCAGGCTCCAGTCGACGGCCCAGTCGTGGGCCATCTTTGCGCCGCGTTGTTTTCCCATCCCGATGACGAGCATCTTCGAGAGTCCGCTCTCGACGTCCCCGCTGAAGTCGGTGTGTGGTTTGATCCGGTTGACCGGGACGATGGCGTCGGCCTCGACGGCGTGTGCGTCGGCGTACACCGGGACTCCCCGCTCGGGCGTCTCGCCGACCGTGACGACGTCCATCGTCGCTCGGATCTCGCAGCCGATCGCCTCCTCGGTGACGCCCAGCGTCGCGAGCTTCTCGCGTTGCCCTTCCGCGGTCGCCCCGCCGTGGCTCCCCATCGCCGGGAAGACGAACGGCTCGTATCCTCGCTCCTGCAATCCGGCGACGACCCCGCCGACGATTTCGGGAAGGTTGGCGATGCCGCGGCTGCCGGCGCCGACGGCGACCTCGCCGCCCGCGGGGACGTCCTCGAGCTCGAGGTCCCCGACCGCCGCGGCCGCCTCGGCGGCGACCGATTCCGGCGGGATTGGGTCGGTTTCCCAGCGCTGCTCGAGGACGCCCAGCTTCGGGAGCGCGACGTCTCCGCAGGCGGTTCGGACGGTCGACTCCGACACCGTGAGATCGTCGATCATGCACGAACAGTGCGGGGAGAGGGAGAAAAGCGTACCGAGGGGTCGGGTCGACTGGCGCTCGGAAGGTCGACCGCGTTCTCGGAGCGGTTAGAAGCCCTTGCCGAGCATCTCGCGGGCGATGACGTTCTTCTGGATCTCGCTGGTTCCCTCGTAGATCTGGGTGATCTTGGCGTCGCGGTAGAACCGCTCGACGGGGAAGTCGTTGACGTAGCCGGCCCCGCCGTGGATCTGGACGGCCTCGTCGGCGACGTCGACGGCGACCCGGGAGGCGTACTCCTTGGCCATCGAGGCGAGTTTGGTGATGTCCTCGCCCTGATCGACCTTCCAGGCCGCCTTGTAGGTCAGGTTGCGCGCGGCCTCGGTGTCGGTCGCCATCTCGGCGAGCTTGTGCTGGATCGCCTGGAACTCCGAGATCGACTTGCCGAACTGCTCGCGGTCCTGGGCGTACTCGAGGGCCGCGCGGGTCGCCCCCTTCGCGATGCCGACGCCCTGGGCGGCGACGGCGGTGCGGGTCTCGTCGAAGAACTGCATCTGTTGCATGAAGGCGGCGTCTCTGGTCCCGACGAGGTTCTCCTCGGGGACCCGAACGTCGTCGAAGACCAGTTCGGCGGTGTCCGACGCTCGAATGCCGAGCTTGCCGGTGATCTTCTCGGCCGAAAAGCCGTCGCGGTCGGACTCCACGATGATCTGGCTGAAGCCGTTGTACCGGCCCTCGGCCTCGGGGTCGGTCTCACAGAGGACGACGAAGAAGTCGCCGACGGTGCCGTTGGTGATCCACATCTTGTTGCCGTTTACCACCCACTCGTCGCCGTCTTTCTCGGCTCGCGTCGAAACCGAGGAGACGTCGGAGCCGGTGTCGGGCTCGGAGATCGCCGCGCCCGAGATCTTCTCGCCGAGCGCGACGGGCTCTAAGAACCGCTCCTTCTGATCCTCGGTCCCGAAGTTCATGATCGCCTCGCAGCCGAAAGAGGTCGAGACGATCGAGAGCCCGATCCCGGGATCGTACGAGAACAGCTCCTCGGTGATGATCGCGGTGTCGAGGATGGAGTAGCCGGCACCGCCGTACTCCATCGGGATGTAGGTCCCGGTCAGGCCCATCTCGGCCGCCTGGTCGACGACGTCGTGGGGGTACTTCTCTTCCTCGTCGTACTCGCCGGCGACGGGAACGATCTCGTTTTCCGCGAACCGAGCGACTTCGTCGCGGATCTGTTGTTGCTCTTCGGAGAGTCCGAATTCCATGGACGATAGTTATCTATGATTCGGTAAAGATGTTTGTAACCGGAAGTAAACGGAACTGTAGTTTCATTTACGAAAGAGGGAAACGTTCAAACGGGTCCGCATTGCATACGATACCATGGAGATCGACGATATCAACACCGTCGCAGTTCTTGGAGCGGGCAACATGGGACACGGTATCGCGGAGGTCGCCGCGATGGCCGGCTACGACGTCGCCATGCGCGATATCAACGAGGAGTTCGTCCAGAACGGCTACGACCAGATCGAGTGGTCGCTGAACAAACTCGCCGAGAACGACCAGCTCTCTCGGGAGGAAGCCGACGCCGCCCTCGAGCGGGTGACGCCGCTCGTCGACATGGAGGAGGCCTGCGGGAACGCCGATATCGTCATCGAGGCCGTCCCCGAGAAGATGGAGATCAAGAAGGACGTCTACTCGGAGCTCGAGGAGGTCGCGCCCGATCGGGCGATCTTCGCGACGAACACCTCCAGCCTCTCGATCACCGAACTCGCCGAGGTGACCGAGCGTCCGGGGCGGTTCTGCGGGATGCACTTCTTCAATCCCCCGGTCCGGATGCCGCTGGTCGAAGTGATCTCGGGCGCCGAGAGCGACGAGGAGACCCTCGAGGTCGTCGAGGCCCTGGCCGAGGACTTCGAGAAGTCGCCCGTGCGCGTCCACAAGGACTCGCCCGGGTTCATCGTCAACCGCATCCTCGTTCCCTTGATGAACGAGGCCTGCTGGCTCGTCGAGGAGGGCGAGGCGACCATCGCCGAGGTCGATTCGACGACGAAATACGAGATGGGGCTGCCGATGGGGAGCTTCGAACTCGGCGATCAGGTCGGCAACGACGTCAGCTACCACGTGCTGGAGTACATGCACGACGTCCTCGGCGAGGCCTACGAGCCCTGCCCGCTGCTCGAGCGCAAGGTCGAAAACGAGGAGCTCGGCAAGAAGACCGGGAAGGGCTTCTACGACTACGAGGACGGCGACGGCGTCGACATCCCGACCGACGAGGTCTCCGAGCTCGTCGAGGAACGGCTCGTCGCCACGATGGCAAACGAGGCCGCCAAGCTGATCGGCGGCGACGTCGCCCCGCCCGAGTCGATCGACGAGGCGACGAAACTCGGCGCGGGCTTCCCCGACGGCCCCGTCAAGCTGGCCGACGAGTTCGGCCTCGAGAACGCCCTCGAGGCCCTCGAAGCGGCCTACGAGGAGACGGGCCACGAGCGCTACGCGCCCGCCGACTACCTCGCGGAGCGCGCGAACGAGGGTGGGTTCTACGACCGAGCGTCGGACGAGGACGGCGACATCGCGTTCGATGCGATCCGCGTCGAGTACCCCGGCGAGATGGTCGGCCACGTCGTCCTCGACCGCCCCCACCGCATGAACACCATCAGCGAGGAGCTGCTCGACGAACTCGAGGACGCGATCGAGGTCCTCGAGGACGACGACGAGGTTCGGTCGATCCTCCTCACCGGCGAGGGCGACCGGGCGTTCTCCGCGGGCGCGGACATCCAGAGCATGGCCGCCGGCGGTGCGGACCCGATCGAGACGACCGAGCTCTCGAAGCGGGGCCAGGAGGTATTCGGCACGCTCGAGGCCTGCGAGATGCCCGTCGTCGCGGGCATCGACGGCTACTGTCTCGGCGGCGGGATGGAGCTGTCGATGTGCGCCGACCTCCGGGTCGCCAGCGCCGGCTCGGAGTTCGGACAGCCCGAACTCGACCTCGGACTCATCCCCGGATGGGGCGGCACTCAGCGACTCTCCGCGATCGTCGGCGAGGGTCGCGCGAAGGAAATTATCCTCACCGCCGACCGCTTCGACGCCGAGACCCTGGAGTCGTACGGGTTCGTCAACGAGGTCGTCGACGGCGAGGAGCTCGAAGACCGCGCGCTCGAGCTCGCGGCCGACCTCGCCGGCGGGCCGCCGATCGCCCACCGGTACGCCAAGCGAGCGATGCTGGCGGGCCGCGACGACACCGACGCCGGCCTCGAGTACGAGGCGTCGGCGTTCGGCCAGCTGATGGCGACCGACGACCTGATGGAGGGGATCACGGCGTTCATGGGCGACGACGAGCCGGAGTTCGAGGGGAAGTGAGACGACTCCGGAGCGTCGTCTTCGTCGTCCTCCGGGTCGTCGAATCGAGTTCCGGCCGCCTCTGGCGGCGGAACGGGACGAAGCCGAGCGCGCGGACAGCGACGAATACCGCGAACTCCGCGATCGGATCGACGAACTCGAGGCGAGCCTCGAGGAGACGGGAGACCGACGAAACAGCGCGTTCCCGCCCGCAACGGCGCGCTCGCCGAACGGTTCGAGTTACGGCGCCTGACCGTAGATCAGGTTCCGCTGGACCTCGTTCGCGCCCTCGTAGATGACCGGGACTCGAGCGTCCCGGTAGACCCGGGCGATCCGTCGCTCGTCGAGGATCGATCGCCCGCCGTGGAACTGCATCCCCTGCTCGGAGACGTCGACGGCCGTTTCGGTCGCCGCGGTCTTGGCTAATGCCGCCCAGTAGCCCGCGCGGTCGTTGTTCGCGACCTTCTCGCACGCGCGCCAGGTGAGCGCCCGCGCGCTCTCGAACCCGATGAGCATGTCCGCGAGGCCGTGCTGGACCGCCTGGAACTCGTTGATCGTGCGACCGAACTCCTCGCGGTCGTGGCTGAACTCCCAGGCCTCCTCGATTGCGGCGGCGGCGATCCCGAGACCGTGTCCGGCGACCATCACGCGGCCGTGGTTAAAGAAGTCGGCGAGCATCATGAACCCGGCCCCCTCGTGGCCGATCAGGTTCTCCTCGGGAATCCGGCAGTCGTCGAAGGTGATGTGGGCCTGCTTGGAGGCGCGCATCGCCATCTTCTCGGGGATGTGTTCGGCCTCGTACCCCTCGGCGTTGGTCGGCACGATGAACATCGAGTGGTTGCCGTACTTGTTGTCCTCGTCGTCGCCGGTCCGTGCGTACACCGTGACCCAGTCGGCCTCGACGCCGTTGCCGATCCAGTACTTCTCGCCGTCGAGGACGTACTCGTCACCCTCCCTTTCGGCTCGCGTCTGCATTCCCGCCAGGTCGCTCCCGGTCTCGGGCTCCGAGACGGCGAGTCCGGAGATCTGGTTGCCCTCCGCGACCGGACGAACGTACTCCTCGCACTGCTCGTCGGAGCCGTACTCGTAGGTGATCTCGCAGCCGAAGCTGGCGAGTTGGAGCGTCAGCGCGATCCCCGCGTCGGCCCGGTAGAACTCCTCGGTGAGCGCGAGCAGCTGCGGGAGGTCGAGCCCGCGTCCGCCCCACTCCTCCGGAATATCCTGGGCGACGAGGCCGGCCTCCTGGCCCGCCTCGAGGATCTCGTGAGGGTACTCGCCCGACTGGAAGAACTCCTGGGCGTTGGGTTCGATGTGCTCGCTGGCGAACTCGCGAGCTTCGGTCTTGATGTCGCGTGCGTGCTCCGGAACGATGCTGGGATCGAGGAGATTCACGATACGGTTCTTGGTGGGTGTCCCCAAATAACCGACGGCCGGTGGAGGCTGGGTTCACCGCCGCGACGGGATGGTTTCGTCGACCGAAACGTCCGTTCGTCGTCCCAACCGCCGGATGTCCCAGGCGACGTCGGCAACGACGTGGGCGTAGAGGACGGCCGCCGTGACGACGGCGAGCGGAACGGCCACGAGCGCCAGACCGATAACTGCGATTCCGGCGAGCAACAGGTGGCTCAACAGGCGCGAGAGCGCGCCCACGTCGCCCCCTTCGAAGATCCGATCCTGCTCCGCGAACGCGGCCAGTGGATGCGAGAGACAAAACCGAAACGAATCCCACGTTCCGGTTCTGTACCGGGCGATGACGAAGTGATCGAGATCGATAGCGACGCCGAGGACGGTTCCGTAGCCGACGACCGCGGTCGCGGGAACGACCGCTCCGGCGAGTTCGACCGGTCCGACGGCGACGGCGACGATCCCGGCAACGACGAACGAAACGATCGCGTGGTGGATCGAATAGATGGGCACTCACCCACGGCGGAGAACGTCGTCGAGCCACTAAACCTCTCGCCGTTAGCCGGCGAATCCCGAGAGCAACCACTCGCCGTTCTCGCCGTCCTCGTCGGCAATTCCGGGCGCGCTGACGAGAACGAACGCGCTCTCAGCGTCGCCGTTTCGGATCTGGCGGGTCGACTCCGGCGGGATCCACAGCGCGTCGCCGGTTTCCATCTCCACGGGATCGTCGTCGACGACGACCGTCGCTCGTCCCTCGATGAGGACGTACACCTCCTCGTGTTCGTTGTCGGCGTGGTCGTGCGGCCGACTCTTCCATCCCGGATCGCAGCGCGCGACCGTGACGCCGACCTGCTCGGTTTCGAGCGGATCGCTGAGAAAGTGCATCGCGCTCGAGACCTGATCGACGTCCTCGTAGTTCACCTTCCGATAGGACATAGCTCCCAGTACAACGGGATCCCAGTAAAACTACGCGTTCCTCGCCCGGACGATCCCCGTCTCACTTTCCGTGTCCGTTCTGGGAGATCGGATCGAAGCTGTCGACCGGAGTCACCGAGTAGTCGACGGTCAGCGCGTCCTTCGTCGCCCGGATCTTGCCGACGAACGTCGAGATATCCTCGAGTTGCCCCTCGAGAACGAACAGCTCCATACAGTAATGATCGCCGACGTGGCTGTGGAAGTTCGAGGCGACGAGGCCCTCGTGTTCGTGTCTGAGCTGCATCATCCGTTCCTCGACGGTCGTCGTCTCGTAGTCGAACAGGACGGTGACGATCCCCATCAGCTCTCGGTCCTCGAGGCGGGTATCCTCGAACTCTCCCAGGAGGTTGCGGGAGGCTTCCCTGACGACCTCGCTCCGACCGGTGTACCCGTGCTCGTCCGCGAACTGGTCGAGTCGCTCGAGAAGCTCGTCCGGCATCGAGACGCTGACGACTGCCATATATTAATCCGAAGCCCATTTACTATTAAGGTTTGCTATCGTTTCGTCCTCGCGTTCGCGAAGCGAACCCGTTCCGTCCTCAGGATCGGACGGAGTAACACAACGTTTTGACGGCTCAGCGTGAGGGGACAGTATGTTCCTTCCTCACCAGTCCTGGCCCGATCTCGCCGACTACGTCGCCGACGAGTCGCTCGCGGTCGTCCCGCTGGGCTCGACCGAACAGCACGGTCCGCACCTCCCCGAAGGAACCGACTACCTGATCGCGGAGGCGCTCGCTCGAGCGGCGACCGATCGGACGGGCTACCTCTGTACCCCGCCGATCCCGGTCGGCGTGAGCTCTCACCACCGACAGTTCCACGGTACCATGTGGGTCGACCCGCCGGTCTTTCGAGACTACGTGGAGAGCCTCTCGCGAAACCTCACGTACCACGGGATCGATCGCATCGTCTACGTCAACGCCCACGGCGGAAACGTCCAGCACCTTCGTGAGGTCGGCCGCCGACTGCACGAGGACGAGACCGCCTTCGCTATCGAGTGGATGTGGGACGAATCGATCCCCGGGCTCATCGAGGAGGTCTTCGAGACGCCGGGTCCGCACGGCGGCCCCAAGGAGACGGCGATGATCATGCACATCGCTGCGGAACTCGTCCGCGAGGACCGACTCGAGGACGCCCGCGACGGCGGCGCGATCTTCGACTACGAGGCCGAACTCGTTCACGGCGCCCGGATCTTTTACGACGCCATCGAGAACAGTCCGAACGGCGTCTTCGGCGACCAGACGGACGCGACCCCCGAGATCGGCGAGCGACTGTTCGAGGCCGCGACCGAACAACTCGTTGCCCTGCTCGAGTGGCTCGACGACCAGCCGTTTTCGGACCTCGTCGCGTCCCCCCACGTCGATCCACGGTCGACGTAGTTGAGACGCGACTCGCGTCGATCGTGGAGGGACGATGTGGACGTCGTCAGTGCAGGCGCGAAGATCATTTTAAATCCGACGGGCATTGGAAAACTACAACTCAGTTCACAGGACGACCGCACGACTGCGACGTGTTTGTGAGTGCCTGTCGGCGAGGGTCGGGTTCGAAGGCCTTATGTAGTAACCGGGGACTCTGATATAATACGCAGAAGATGAGGACTTCACCCCTGCGGTCCGCCGCAAGATGAGGTCTGATGTGAGCCTTGGTAGTTCGGTGACGCCCGATCGGTCCGCGATCGTGGTCGATCCGAACGTGGACCC